>JAESST010000091.1 GCA_016763995.1 Flavobacteriales bacterium
CCTTCATTTATAAATAAAGGGACCCTAACTTCTGCACCAGTTTCAACAGTTGCAGGCTTTGTTGCATTTGTTGCAGTATCGCCTTTAACTCCCGGTTCAGTGAAAGTAATTTCTAAGTTTACAAAAGCAGGTAAATCGCATGATAAAGGCTTCTCTTCCTCAGTGTGGAACATAATGTCTACCATATCTCCCTCTTTTAATAGTTGAGGAGCATTAATCATTTCTTTTGGTAAGAAAGTTTGCTCGTAATCTTCTGTGTTCATGAAATGATAACCACTATCATCGTTATACAGATACTGGTATTTTCTAGTTTCAATTCTTACAGTTTCAATTTTAACTCCCGCGTTAAACGTATTGTCAATGATTTTTCCTGAAGTTAAACTTTGCAATTTTGTACGAACAAATGCAGGTCCTTTTCCTGGTTTTACGTGTTGGAATTCAAGTATTTTGTATAAATCCTTGTTCCAATTCATGCAAAGTCCGTTCTTAAAATCTGAAGTATTAGCCATAATAAATTTTGTATGAAATCAAAGATAGGGATTCAGGCTTGATTAACTATTTATAATCTGAAATTCTTAGCGTATTTTCTATTTGATAAAGTTCATCTTTCTGTTCGTTTGAACCAATAATAGTTGTTCGGTTTTGATTGAAATTGTCCATCAATTCGTGGTAGGTTTGAACCCCTTTCTCATCTAAGTTAGAACAGGGTTCGTCCAATAAAAGTAAACTAGACTGGGTGCAAATTGCCAAGCCTAATTTTAAGCGCTGTTTCATTCCCGAAGAAAAATTTCGAATGAGTTTATCTTTTGACCCATTTAAATAAGTTAAATCTAAAAACTGATTTACTCCAACATTCTCTTGAAATGATTTAAATTTTAAGTGGAACTCAATCAGCTCTTGGCAGCTCAGTTCTTCTATCAAATCAATATAAGGAGCTGCAAAGCTGAGTTCTAAATAAAGATTTTCTTGTTCTAGCACTTTGTTTTCGAGCTGGTAGGTAATCGAACCTTTAGAGCATAATTCAGCGGCTGAAATAAGCTTTAAAAGAGTAGATTTTCCACTTCCATTAGACCCGATAATTCCCGTTGAGCTATTTTGTTGGAAGGAAGTAGAAACTCCTTTGAAAATCCATTCTTTATGGTAGCGTTTTCCTAGGTCGTGAAGATCAATGTGTATTGCTGAACTCACAGGGAACGCTTAACTTAAAGGGCCTCTAATAATTCCTTTTTCAGAAGATTCTATAAAGTCCAATATTTGATTCTTTTCTGGAGAGTCCTCAATGCTGGCTTTAATTTCTTCAATTGACTTAGAAATATTAGTTCCGTGCACAAAAATGTGACGATAAATGTCTTCAATTTGGCTAATAGTTGCCGTCTGATAACCTCTTCTTCTTAGTCCAATTGCGTTAATTCCTGCATAAGTTAAGGGCTCTCTAGCTGCTTATACAAATGGAGGAACATTCTTTCTAACTAAAGATCCTCCGGCAATAAATGAGTGCTCTCCAATTTTTACGAATTGTTGCACTGCAACAACTCCTTCAAGAATTACATGATCCTCTATAGTAACGTGTCCTGCAATATTGGCTGTA
This sequence comes from Flavobacteriales bacterium, assembly GCA_016763995.1. Taxonomy (GTDB): domain Bacteria; phylum Bacteroidota; class Bacteroidia; order Flavobacteriales_E; family Vicingaceae; genus NORP294. The sequence goes on from JAESST010000091.1 coordinate 1,589, forward strand.
TTGGCAAGAATAACATTATTTCCAACAAAAACATCATGTGCAATGTGCACATAGGCCATTAACAGGCAGTTGTCACCTATTACTGTTTTGGTTCTATCGCTCGTGCCTCGATTGATAGTAACACATTCTCTTATGGTAGTGTTGTTCCCAATCTCTGCAGTTGTTACTTCTCCATGAAATTTTAAATCTTGTGGTATAGCTGAAATAACAGCACCCGGAAAAATTTTACAAGCATTACCTATTCTAGCTCCATCCATAATGGTCACATTAGGACCAATCCATGTATCATCTCCAATTACCACATCAGCCCCAATGTAACTAAAAGGGTCAATGGTAACATTGTTGCCAATCTTTGCATCTGGATGTACGTAATAGTTTTCCATTATTTCTTTTTTACAATTTGCGCCATCAACTCTCCTTCTGCCACGACCTTATTATTGACGTAAGCTTTGGCACTCATCTGAACAATACCTCTTCTAATCGGGGAACTTAAGTCTAATCTAAATATAAGGGTGTCTCCCGGTATAACTTTAGCCTTGAATCTGGCTTGATCTATCTTTAAGAAATAAGTCAGATAATTTTCTGGATCTGGAACAGTACTTAAAGCTAAGATACCTCCAGTTTGCGCCATTGCTTCAATGATAAGAACGCCTGGCATTACAGGAGCTCCAGGAAAGTGTCCTTGAAAGAATTGTTCATTCATGGTCACATTTTTTACCCCAACTACATGGGTCTCACTTAACTCAATGATTTTATCAACCAACAACATTGGATAACGATGCGGAAGCATTTTTTCAATGTCATTAATGTCGTGAATTGGCTCACTAGTTAAGTCGAATTTAGGAGCTGCTTTTTGCTTCTTCTTAATTTCGGCTTTTATAATTTTGGCAAAATCGACATTGCCTTTATGTCCTGGTCTTGCTGCTAAAATATGTCCCTTAATTGGTTTTCCAACTAAGGCCAAATCTCCAACAATGTCTAGTAATTTATGCCTTGCGGGCTCGTCTTGAAAATGTAATTCAAGGTTATTTAAAACACCTGTAGCTGTAATTTCAATTTTAGGTTTTCCTAATAATTCTGCTAATTCGTCTAATTTCTCTTGAGGTGGGATAGTATCAACTAATACAATCGCATTGTCTAAATCTCCTCCTTTTATTAAATTGTTCTTTGCAAGAAATTCTAATTCTCTTAAGAAAACGAAAGTTCTACATTTAGAAATACTTGGTTCAAACTCTCCCAAATGGTACATATGTGCATGCTGCGTTCCTAAGGTAGGAGAATTGTAATCTACCATTACAGTAAGTCTGAATTCATCTTGAGGAACCGCTAACATTTCAGTCATTCGATCTGGATCTTCATAGGTTAAATTCTCCTCAATAATGAAGTAATCCTTCTCTGCTTCTTGATCAACAATACCTACATCTTTTAAGCTTTGAACAAAAAAGTGAGCACTACCATCTAAAATAGGAACTTCTGGGCCGTCTATCTCAATTAGTAAGTTATCTATTTCTAGTCCGTAAGCAGCAGATAGTATGTGTTCAGTAGTATGAACACGAGCGCCATTTTGCTCAATGGTAGTACCTCTTGAAGTATCTACTACTAAATCACAATCTGCCTTAATGGTAGGCTTGCCTTCTAGGTCGATTCTCTGAAATACAAACCCGTGATTTTCTACGGCAGGTTTAAATGTAACGGTGGCTTTTTGGCCAGTGTGCAATCCAACGCCGTTTAAAGAAATTGATTGCTTAATGGTTTTTTGTTTGGTACTCATAAACTAGCTTGACACTGATGATTTTAATTCCTCTATTTGTTTTTCAAGTTCTCTGATTTGAGAAGCCATGCTTGGTAATTTTCTAAACATGACATATGATCTTTTATAATCCCCGATTGGAATGGAAGGCGAACCTTGAACAATTGCTCCTTTTTCTTCAATAGAGTGTCCAATGCCACTTTGTGCGGCAATTTTAACTTCTCCAGCTATTTTAAGATGGCCAACAATTCCTACTTGACCGCCAATCATACAATTCTTTCCTATTTTGGTAGAACCTGCAATGCCTGTTTGTGCAGCAATCACGGTATTTTCACCGATATCCACATTGTGTGCAATTTGAATGAGGTTATCTAATTTTACTCCTTTTCGGATAATCGTTGAGCCTAATGTTGCTCTGTCGATACAAGTATTTGCTCCAATTTCAACATAATCTTCAATGATTACATTTCCAATTTGAGGAACTTTCTTGTAGTTATTCTCGCTGTTTGGAGCAAATCCAAATCCATCAGCTCCTAAAATGACACCTGAATGAATAACACACTCTTTACCAATCTGAGTCTCCGAATAAATTTTGGCTCCTGCAAAAACAGTAGTATTCGTTTCGATGGAAGCATTGTCTCCAATAAACGAATTTGGAAATATTTTTACTCCGTCTGCAATCTTGGTATTGTCTCCAATAACTACATTCTCCCCTAAGTAAACGTTCTCACCAATGCTTGCCGATTCAGAAACAATGGCAGTACTCGAAATTCCGACCTTATTGTTCTTTACTTGGTTATACATTTCCAATAGTTTACCAAAAGCCGCATAAGCGTCTTCCACCTTGATAAGAGTCGGGTTATGTTTTAACTTTCGCTCTGCTTTAAAATCTTTCCCAACAATAACAGTTGAGGCTTCTGTATCGTAAATATATTCCGTGTACTTTGGATTAGCTAAAAAAGATAAAGAACCTTTTTTCCCTTCTTCAATTTTAGAGAGTGTAGAAACAGTTGTGTTTCCATTCCCCTCTACGCTTCCCTCTAGTAATTGGGAGATTTGGTCGGCAGAAAATTCCATTTTTCAAAAGTAATAAATAAATGAGGGTGACTATGAGCCGCTTTTCTTCAAGTTATTAACCATAATTTGTTTAGGATAACAGACGAAATGCTTGATAACTTCTTCTGATAAAGCATTGATGTTTAACTTATCAGCTGCTTCTGCAATGTCGCTAATTGAACCATCTTTGTAGAGCAAATTTATTTTGTCCTTTTTTGGAGAATAGGCATTGTTTTTAATAGAATCGGTAAAGATGAAATATTTCAGCTCTTTTTCTTTAATATCGGTTGTTTCAAGTGTGTTCTTTTTTAATCTGTCAATTTCTTCTTTTGAAAAGGGCGATTTTTGTATATCAATTTTATAAAGATTACGGTTGAGTAAAGATTTACATAAAGTGGCTAAAATTGAGTCTGAGTGGTTTTGCCAAACTTTGATTGAAGCTGTAATGTCAAAGTCATCTAGTTCGGAGAACCTTTGTAATGTTTCTGGATCCTTTTCAAAAGATGTCTTATTTCGCTCACTGTAAAGAAAGTAGCGTAATGCGTCTGTGCAAAAAAGTTCTTCTCCTTTTAAGGAAAGTTCTTTTGCTCTTTTCAAAATGTTAACCACTAAGTTTTCAGCTGACAAAACTGTTTTGTGAAGATATACTTGCCAATACATTAATCGTCTAGCAATGATGAACTTTTCAATAGAGTAAATCCCTTTTGCTTCAATCACAAGATTGCCATCTTTTACATTTAGCATAGAAATAATTCGTTCTGAGCTAATTACCCCCTCCGAAACTCCTGTAAAAAAGCTATCTCTTTTTAAATAATCCAATCGATCCATGTCCAACTGAGAAGAAACTAATTGGTGGAGGAATGGTTTTTTGTACTTGTTCTCAAAAATTTGAATGGCTAAGCTGAGTTTTCCATCGAATTCTTCATTCAAGCGTTGCATAAAGAAAGTTGAAATGTCTTCGTGCGTTACATTTTTTACAATGCTATATTCCAGTGCATGTGAAAAAGGGCCATGGCCAATGTCGTGCAATAAAATAGCAATTAAAGTTGCCTTGCGTTCTTTTTTGGTGACTTTGTATCCTTTAGATTGGATAACATCTAAGGCTTTCATTGTAAGGTGCATGGCGCCCATGGCGTGATGAAATCGAGTATGTAAAGCTCCCGGATAAACCAAATGTGTTAAACCCAGTTGTTTGATTCTTCGAAGGCGCTGAAAGAACGGATGTTCTATGATATCGAAAATTAAATCGAAGGGCAATGAAATAAACCCATAGACTGGGTCGTTAAAAATCTTCTTTTTATTGTATTTACTATTTTTCAAGCGCTTTAGATTTAACTAATTTTAGCAAAAAGTGATTTGCGGATTTTAACGGAATCACTTTACTTGCAATCAAAATAAAACCGAATGACGAAGATAAGAATCCTGTGGGCAGATGACGAAATAACACTACTAAAACCTCATATTATATTTCTTGAAGCTAAGAATTATGATGTAGTTGCAGTAACAAGTGGAGGAGAGGCTCTAGATTTAATTGAGGAGGAACGCTTTGATATCGTTTTTTTAGATGGAAATATGCCTGGGCTTTCCGGCTTAGAAACCTTAACAAAAATCAAATTAATTTCTCCATCGCTTCCTGTGATAATGATTACAAAGAGTGAAGAAGAGTCGATAATGGAAGAGGCTATTGGCGCAAAAATTTCAGATTACTTGATAAAGCCAGTAAATCCGAACCAGATTCTTTTGACCATTAAAAAACATTTAGATACAGCTAGAATTGTCAGTGACCGTACTACAATTGGGTATCAACAAGATTTTAGGAATATTGGAATGAGCCTTCATAACAACATGGATTATGAAGATTGGGAGGAAGTATATAAAAAATTGATTTATTGGGAACTTGAGTTGGAGAAATCAGAAGACAATGGGATGTCTGAGATTTTGAATACTCAAAAGGAAGAAGCAAATAATCTATTTGCGCGATTTGTTGAAGAAAACTACCTGGATTGGTTATCAAATTCAGAGGAAGCTCCACCGATGTCTCACAATGTTTTTAGAGATAAAGTTTTTCCATTAATTCAAAAAGACGATACTACATTTTTAATTGTAATTGATAACTTGAGATTAGATCAATGGCAATTGTTGAAACCTCAAATCGAAGAATATTTTTGGGTAGACAAAGAAGAGACATATATGAGTATTCTTCCTACCACCACTCAATATGCAAGAAATGCTCTTTTTGCAGGCTTATTGCCTGCTGATATTGAAAAAATGTATCCTAAGCTTTGGTTGAATGACGAAGATGAAGGCGGTAAAAATATGCATGAGCCGGAGCTGATTGCGAATCAGTTAAAGCGACTGGGTAAGGATACGAGATTTAGCTATAACAAAGTATTGAATCCGAATTATGGTAGAAAGGTGGTTGGGGATATTCCGAATCAAATGAATAATGCTTTCAATGTGATTGTTTACAATTTTATAGATATGCTTTCGCATGCTAGAACAGATACAGACATTATCAAAGAATTGGCAGAAGATGAGTCCGCTTATCGTTCTTTAACATTATCATGGTTTGAGCATTCTCCATTAAAAGAAGCCTTAAAAGAAATTGCCAATCGAGGAGGAAAAGTTGTTATTACAACTGACCATGGTTCGATTAAGGTAAAGGAACCTTCAAAGGTTGTAGGAGATAAAACAGTGAATACTAACCTGCGTTATAAGCAAGGGAAGAATTTGACCTACGAATCAGATGATGTATTGGCAATAACAAAGCCTGAAATGGCGCGTCTTCCTAAAGTGAACGTAAGTCAAACCTTCATCTTTGCAAAAGGGGCTACGTTTTTCGCTTACCCTAATAATTTCAATCATTATGTAAATTATTATAAAAATACATTTCAACATGGAGGGATTTCTATGGAAGAAATGATGATTCCGATTATCCAATTATCGCCTAAAAAATAAATTTGTGACAACAATTTTAGCTGCTGAAAATGAGCTTGAGAAAGTTTCTCAGATCCTCGTTGAAATGACTGAAAAAACAAACATTATTTCCTTTCGTGGTGATTTGGGGGCTGGTAAAACAACCTTAATTAAAAATATTTGTAACTTTCTAGGAGTTAAGGATGAGGTGACTTCTCCAACGTTTTCTATTGTGAATGAGTACGAAACCCATAATAAAAAAACGATCTACCATTTTGATTTTTATCGATTAGAATCAGAAGAAGAGGCGTTTGACATGGGAATTGAAGATTATTTTTACAGTACTAAGCTTTGTTTGATGGAATGGCCATCGAAGATTGAAGGACTTCTTCCTAACGATAGAATTGAGGTTTCGATCTCAATTGTTGGGAATAAAAGGGAATTTACCATTAACCACGTAGTATAAATGTCAGAAGATGTTGTGAAATCATTAGCACAAGCTGCTACTAGAATGCTGCCTCAAGAACAGATGGAGGTAGTAAAGAAGAAGAACAGTAGTTTATTTATCGGGATTCCAAAAGAAACATCGCTTCAAGAAAGGAGAGTTCCATTGGTTCCACAAGATGTAGAGCTTTTGGTAAACAATGGTCATGAAGTGGTCATAGAAACGAAAGCTGGAGAAAAGTCCAACTTCTCAGATTCAGATTATAGTGAAGCTGGAGCTCAAATTGTGTACGATACAAAGTCAGTGTACAATGCTGATATTATTTTAAAGGTAGAGCCTTTATCTCGCGATGAGATTGATTATTTGAAGCAAGGACAGACATTAATTTCTGCATTACAGCTACCTGTTCAGCCAAAGGATTTTCTAAAAAAATTAATTGCAAAACGCATTACTGCCATTGCATACGATTATATCAAAGATAATACTGGGAGCCTTCCTGTTATTAGAGCCATGAGTGAAATTGCAGGAAACACTTCCATTTTAATCGCCGCGGAGTATTTAACTAATGTAAATGGTGGCCAAGGTTTAATGATGGGAGGAATCTCAGGAGTTAAGCCTACTGAGGTTGTTATTTTTGGTGCAGGAGCAGTGGCCGAGTTTGCTACAAGGGCAGCATTGGGATTAGGAGCGTCGGTAAAAGTATTTAGCAATAACACTTCAAAACTTAGAAGATTACAAGAAGGAGTCGGGCGAAGAGTGTATACCTCAACTTTACAACCAAAAGTGATAGAGTCTGCATTGAAAACTGCAGATGTAGCCATAGGAGCTATGCGTTCACCTAAGAGCAGATCTCCCGTTATTGTATCAGAAGAAATGGTACAGAAAATGTCAGAAGGTTCTGTTATTGTTGATGTAAGTATAGATCAAGGAGGCTGTTTTGAAACCTCCAGAGTAACAACTCATGCCAACCCAACATTTCAATATCACGGAGTAACTCATTATTGTGTTCCAAATATCGCTTCGCGTGTTGCTCGAACTGCATCTTATGCCTTGAGTAATATTTTTGCTCCAGTTATTATTGATTTAGGTGATGGTGGGGGAGTAGATGATTGTATTCGAAAAGTTTTGTCAATTCGCTCTGGAATCTATCTTTACAAGGGCATGTTAACGAATCAATATTTAGCAGAAGATTTTGGACTTCCTTATAAGGATCTAAATTTATTGTTAGACGTTTATTAGTAACTCAGAGACTGGGCAAATAATGTACTAAAAGCAGAGTTTAGAGCTTAAGGAATTTTGTTGAATAGAAATTATCATTTTCTGAGACTAGTTCTATATTATAAACTCCAGGTGGAATATCTAAATAGAATTCCAACATGTCTGAAGAGTAAAAAGTTTTATTAATAATTATTTGACCTAGACTATTTGTTACAGTTGCACGCACCTGGGACCTAATTGTAGTAAGGTTAATGGAAAAATATCCATTGTTAGGGTTTGGAGAAAGATTTATGTTTTTCTGAGAATGATAGTCTTCTACATTTACTGTTAATAAAGGAGAATAATAAAAAACACCGGTAGGAGTTCCTGCTATAAACCTATTATTGTTTTTTACGAATGTAAATGCATAATCGTTAAGATTAAATGAGATATTACTAACAGGGAGAGTCTGCCAAGTAGAGTTAATATTTGAGGTATAATCTACGCTATTGCTGCTTAAGTTCCAAGAGCCAGTTGAATAAATTGTATCTTGAATTTCGAAAAGCTGTCCTGATCCGCTATAGGTGCTTAGTAATTGTCCTGATGAGCCATTATTATGAGAAATATAAGTTCCAAAATCTCCGCCGTATAGAACAGTATCATTATTCCAATGAATTACGTTTCTTATTGTTCCGGCAAATCCAGTTGTTTGTGTTAAAGTACTTTGATTACTTGAGTAATGAGCACCAAAGGGGGTAGCTATTAATGCTCTTCCGTTTATAGGGTTAAATGTCATTTGTATAAAATGATGCGGAGATCCTGTATGACCAATAAAATGTTGGTTCCATGTTTTACCAGTATCTAATGATCTATAAATTGCACCAGGCCCCATAGAACCAGAAGAACAGAAGTACGTCTCAGTATTGTAGAAGGCAAAAGAAGAAATATGCAGGTTATTAACTTGTATATTCTGCCAGCCTCCATTTAAGGAGTCTGTTTTATAAATTCCATCAGCATATGTTCCTGCTAATACTGTATTTCCAATTTTAATTAATGCTGTTACACTTTTGTTTGGAAGAGCGTGTGGAGACCAATTAATTCCATTATCGTATGAAATGAAGATGCCATTTGCATCAACTCCTGCAAGAAGAGTATCACCATTATAAACGATGATCTCTTTTACATTGTTATTTGACATGCCGTTAGCCGAAATCCATCCTTGTGAAAAGCTATTGATAGATAAAACAATTAATATTAAAGTAAATAAGGTGTTTTTCATAATTATTTCGCAAGGTACTTATTTTCGCGATTAGAAATTATTAAAGCGAATAGGTTCATATTTTGACTTATTTTTGTAGTATGTCATTTTGGAAAAG
>JAESST010000092.1 GCA_016763995.1 Flavobacteriales bacterium
CTCTCTCTTTATTGGAGTTTTCTGGCTCTTTTTGTTATTCCTATTTTATATTGATTTAAAAATTGGTTTCCTGAGTACCTTCTTTTTTAGCTTTTTACATGTATTTCTTGAATTCCCTCTAAATGTGATCAGCGTTAAAAGTTTGTTTCAACAAAGCAGCAAAATCTAATTAAGCTTTTCTCTATCCTCATCATCTACCTTTGCTCCAAGTAAAATTGCTTTTTCCAATTGTTTTTTAGCAAGTACCACCTTATTGATCTTATCATTTGCCTTTGATAAATTATACCATGCCTCTCCAAAATCTGGACGGAGAGAAATTGCCTTTTCCAAATCGGAAATAGCCTGTTTTGTATTCCCCATTAAGAGCAACAAACTACCTCTATACTTCCAAGCAAGATAATCGTAAGGATTAAGCTCAATCGCTTTTGAATAAAGTTCAATTGAAATTTTAAACTCTCTATTCAACTCATAAGCCAATCCCAAATTAACTTGATGAGAACTAGAACTTGGATCAAATTCAATCGCTTTTTTTAAATCCTCTATTCCTTCCTTATTTCCCGACTGGAATAAAAGTACCCCACGGCAAGAATAAGCCAAACTATAGTTTGGTTCTTGTTTAATTGCTTCAGAGTAGTCGGCAAGTGCAGTATTTAGCTTTCCCATACCTCTATAAATATTTCCTCTATTTACTAAAGCATCGGCTTTTTTGATACTCAATTCAACACATTTCTGCTGATCAGCCAATGCCTTATCATACAAACCAATCGAGGTATAATATCTAGCGCGTTTACACCATCCCATCTTGTTAGAAGGATCTGTTTCTATGCTATTTACCCATAAGGTATCATCATTTTCCCAAACCCGTGATCGTTGGTTTGCCAAAAGCCCAAATGAGATTATTAGTAAGATGGCACATGAATAAACTAGTTTATTACCTATTATTTTCTTCGGCAGTTTAATAAAACCTATGAAAGCTAAAAACAAGCCAATATATGGCAAGTAAGTAAAACGATCGTAAGCAAGGCCAGAGTTAATTTTTAAAAGATGTAATGAAAAGATAAGCGTAACGGTAAAAAATCCGACACCGAATCCAATCAATCGATTATTTCTTCCAAACCAAAACCCAACAAAAAGCAGTAGCATGCTAAACAATGCACTTAAATAATAATAGCCTGGTATCTCTCCTGCCAAAGGAATTTCCATATAATGAGACAGCTCAAAAGGAGCAATCCCTTTTAACAGATACAAGAAACAAGCATGCCCCGATAACAAAATTTGTTCCAGAAAGCTATATTCAGAAACATTATCATCCATTAACTGAAGCGCCATAAATCCAAATAAAAGCGAGAGTAAAAAAAAAGGAATAAGAGCTTTTAAAGCAAGAAAATTGAATCGTTTGCCTTCCCAATAATTAATTAAGACCAACACCAATGGTAACGAAACCGCTTGGGGTTTAGTGAGCATAGCCAAAACCGCAAGAATTATCGCAAATGAGTAACTAGTAAATTTTAATCGTTTCCTTTCTACTGAATACCTTAAATAAGACAGATATTGAATGCAAGAAGATAGAAAGAATAGAGAAAATAGTAAATCCTTGCGTTCGCTAATCCATGCTACTGATTCTATATGCAGGGGGTGTAATCCAAAAACAGTCGCAATAAAAAGGCCTTCAAATTATTCTTGGTCAGTTTGAAGATTAAGAGGAAAACCAACAATACATTGATTAGATGGAGTAATACATTGGTGCTATGATACGCTACGGCATCATTTTGATTAAATGCATAATCAATGGCAAGAGAAACTAAGGTAAGAGGAGTATATGTGTCTAACACTCGATTTGCCGGATCAAACATGTTTACAATTCCCGTCCAGCTTAAATCTCGAATTATTCCATTCTGGGTAACATAAACTGAGTCATCCCAGTTTACCCATCCATTTTGAAGACAGGGGTAAATAGCTAATAAAGTCAATAATAAGGCAAGAAACATCCAAGTTAATTGATTCTTAAACCAGCTTTTATTCTCTAAATCAACGTAAGCACCTTTTGACTGAAAGGAATTCATGTTATCCAATCTTTAATAGAAACGCCTAAGATAGGCGAGATTATAGTTAAATTGATCTGATTTCTAAGATTAAATTTGATCTTAACTTAGTATCCTTTAATTAAGACTCTACAGAGTTATCTATGTTAAATAACCTTTCAGAGAAACCATGGAGATTTTCATGGATCTTGGCTGTTTTGTTTTCCATGTTTACACTTTATCCAACTCTTGAAAACAATTGGGTGAATTGGGACGATGAAGGCTACGTTTTACAAAATACGCTAGTCACTTCCTTAAATTCAGAAGGAATACAGGCTATTTTTTCTGAACCAAACATTGTTGGAAATTATCATCCATTTACAGTAATGTCGCTAGCTGTTGATTATGCCATAGACGGTTTTAATCCTACTGTTTATCATACTCACAACTTGCTCTTACACCTCTGTAATGTTTTGCTGGTATTCCTGCTTATATACAAGCTTTGGCGCAATTATCGAATGGCATTTTTGGTTGCTATTCTATTCGGAATTCATCCGCTTCATGTAGAATCGCTAGCCTGGATTTCTGCCCGCAAAGATGTATTGTATTGCTTTTACCTGTTAACAGGACTTCTACTCTACCTTAGATTCATTAACTCTAAAGTTCAGCGAAAACGATTTCTATATTATGGACTTTGTATACTGTTCCTTATTTTTTCGCTGCTCTCTAAAAGCATGGCCATTGTATTTCCTGTATATCTTCTCCTAATTGATTATCTTAAAAACAGAGCCTTTACTAAAAAATTGGTCTTTGAAAAGCTCCCCTTTTTACTGCTAAGTTTCTTATTTGTGTGTATCACTTTTTACACACAAAACCTTGAAGGTTCACTAGTTCAAGATTCTTATTTGTCTATTTTTCAAAGAATAACTATCGCCAGTACTTCGGCATTGTTATATGCTGTTAGATCTTTTGTTCCTACATCGCTTTCTCCTTTTCACCCCTACCCTTTTCAAACTACAGAGAACTTTCCATCGCTTTACTTTTTATCATTGCTTGCATTCCCTCTTTTGCTTGTTTTGTTGAAGTATGCTAAAAATAGAATTTGGCTTTTCGGCACCTTATTTTTCCTTGTCTCATTGCTTCCAGTACTGCAATTAATACCCATAGGTAGGGCCATGATGGCTGAACGATACACTTACCTTGCCTATATCGGTCTCTTTATATTATTTGCTTTTGGTGTGGAACTCATCGTAAAACAAATCTCCCTTTCAACGACTAAAATATTAGGCATTGGTATAGCTCTTTTTTTACTACTACTTGCCTCTATAGCTAAGCGTCAAAGTGCCGTATGGAAAAACGGAAACACCTTATGGACAGCAGTTATTCAACAATATCCTGACAACTACTTTGGCTACTATTCTCGGGCAGACTATTTTGTTAAGTCGGGAAATTCTACAGCCGCATTAAAAGACATTAATCAAAGTATTCAGCTTTATCCACACTATTCAGAATCCTTAAATTTAAGGGGTAAATTATTGCTCAAACAAGGGCAGACAAAAGCGGCTATCGCTGATTTTAAAAAAGCCATTGAAACTGAGCCTAGTTTTAAAACTCCCTACCTTAATATTTCACAAGCTCTAGGAAAAGAAAATAGATATTCTGAAGCCTTGGCTTTCTTAAATCAAGCAATAGAACAATTCCCCGATTATTCTTCTGCCTATTTAAACAGAGGAGTAATTCTCGAAAAGCTAAGCCAAGCACAACAGGCTTTAGAGAGTTATAGTACAGCGATAGAACTCGAACCAAACAACGGAACTTATTACCGATATCGAGGAGTATATTATCTTGTTCATCAGCAAACAGAATTTGCCATCTCCGATTTAAGCCAAGCAATTAAAATCTTACAAAACGATGGTCTTTCTTACTTTTTAAGAGCAAAAGCTTATGAACAAAAAGGACGCTATGCAAAGGCATTAAATGATGCCCTAAAGGCGAAGCAATTGAACTATCAGGTAGAGGATGTATTTATAGAAGAAATGAAGAGCAAAAGGACCTAAGCTCAGCGTGCTCTTGATTAATGTATTATTTTTGGAGACAAGCCATGAAACGATCATTTATTAAAAAAAATTCTAACTTCATTTTTGCCCTTGTGGTCTATCTGATCTATGTTCTTGGCTATATATTTCCGGAAAAACTATGGGGCGTTCACTTTTCTGCTTTCTTGAGCAATGAAATTGCCTTTGTAGTCTTGCTTCTACCTCTTCTCTTAATTATCGGAGTTCGATTCTTTGAAAACAAACTCAAACTAAACTCCTTACAGCTGAATAAGCGGATCTGGAATTATTTTGTTCTCTTCACTCCTTTAATTGCCGCTTTACTTTTCTACCACTTCCCTATTCCCGATGATTTCTACGGCAACGCAAGAAATTATTACTTTGTTAAGAATACCGTCGTTTCTCAACTTCCGAATGACTTCTTCGATAAATTATTTAGCTTAAACATCACACCGGGGCAAGGTAGAAATGGAGTAAAGCTAATCGTCGACCTTATCTCCTTTTACTTTAAAGTCTCGTTGCAACAATCCTTTATTATTTTAAATACTTTTTGTGGAGGCTTATATGTTTTATTGCTTCTAAAAGTAATTTCAGTACACCTACAGGCTGTTAAAAATAGATTCATCCTCTCCCTTGCATTTCTTAGTTCTCCCATGTTTCTGATCTATTTTGGACACATTGAAACCTATGCTCCCGTCTTCTTATTGCTTTTAGCCTGGTTATCAATATACGTTCGGCTGTTTCGCTCAAGAAAAAAGACTTTGCTTATTCCGCTTTTACTTATCTTATTGCTAGGAGTTCGCTTTCATACCTTATTCATATTGCTAGTTCCTGCCTGCCTTCTTTTAACAGTTCATTTATTTTACCCTCAAGTCGTCGATAAAATTAGTAGGCCCAGAAAGATCTTCACCTACATTTATATCCCCTTAGTATTCTTTGGCCTACTTGCTTATTTTTTTATCTTCAAAGATTATAATGATCCCAGGAAACTGAGCAATTTCGAAGACATAGAACGCTTGTTTCTCCCTATGCTTTCTCCTCCAGAACCGCTCGATAAATGCAACCTTTTCAGCGTAAATCATTTCTTAGATTTTGTGAACATCATTTTGCTCTGGTCTCCTATCTTTTTGTTCCTATTTCTAAGCATAATTCGATTAAAGAAGTCAGCTATCAAATATTCCTTCGAAGTCAGCAGTCTACTGCTAACGCTTGCTATTTATGTCAGCTTTTTATTTGCAATCAATCCTTTACTATCTATGCCAATGGATTGGGACCTTTTCATGTTTCCAGTGACCATCTTATTTGTTCTTGTTTTACTGCTTCTACAACCATTACAAGAGAAGTTCTTCTCTACTCGGCGTACTATATTGCTATTGTCAATTTCAAGCCTTTGTCTGCCAGCCTTCTTCTGCTTCTTATCGGCAAAGCCAAACTCATCCCGTATAGAAAGCATTGGTAAACACATTTACAAAAGCTATTACGAACACGCCTCTACCTATCTGCTTTATGCCATCAATGGTAGTTCCACTAAAGCGGAGTATATCCAGAGATTAAACCAATGTATTAAACAGTTAAAGCCCTACTCTATTCCAGGTAAAGACAAGCAATATTCAGACTTATTATACGACCTCTCTTTTACACGCTATTACACCGAAAATAACACAATAAAAGCAAGATCTTACTTTCTTGAAGCGATGGCTTATTTCCCCGATGAATTAAAATTCCATTCCCATATCACTCAAATAAACAAAGAACTGCTTCAAACTAATTTTGAATTTACAGGTCAGGATAAAAAAGCCTCAGACTCCCTTTTGCAGAAAGGCAATGAATCACTAAAAGCAAAAGCAGATACCAGTTTAGCAATGGACTACCTCCAGCAAGCAATTTTTTATTACCCTAAAAACCACACAGCCCTTATCAAAAGCATGGAGCTGTATTTCTTATCGAAACAATACAGCAAAGCCTACGATCAAGCTTTATTATTAGAAAAACTCCATCACTCTAACCCTACTAAAATTTTGAAAATATTGATTCATACTGCTCTTGAAGCAGAGTTATATGAGAAGGCATTTCAACACAGCAAAACACTCCTAAAAGCCGAACCAGAGAGTGAGTTAGGTCTAAAACTTATAGAACGACTTAACCAGAATAAAAAGCTGAGTGAATTGAAATTTTTATTTAGACAAAAATAAGTCGGGAGTCATTGAATAGATTGTGGCATGAGCATCAGTAAAAGGTTACATTTTTCTTTAGGCTATGAAACGGTTCGGTCACATTAATTATTTTCAACTTACTTCAAGCGAGATTCTACTTAAATAGGAGAACAAAACACATTTATAATGATAACCTTACAATAAAATTATTTTCGCAAAATAGGACAAAAAGAACATTTTTTTGATTTATGCGACAGAATCTGATTATGATATGTCTGTCATAATCGGGATTGTATGTTTCCCATTTTTTAAGATTGATTCGTATTAGCTATCTTTTTCAGGAAGATCTTTGCACTCCAATGGTTCTGGAAGATCTGAAGTGAACCCCGTGATTTTTAGAACTGAGCCGTTTGGCTCATGAAAGTATTCTGAACCATTCACATCTTTATGGGTGAACTCCGAGATGTCATAATCTAACATTTCATCTATCTTAACTTGACTATGCACCGGGCCAATTTCGTCCCATGAAAATTTTCCGTTCTCAAATGTTGCATTTATAGCTCCATTAAAATGGCAATGCTCTATGTCTGGGTAATGTCTGCAGGTATCGATTTCTACCATTCGTGTCCAAGTAAACCGCTCTGTATTGAGTGGGTAAAAGAGTGCTCCTTCAACTTCTATGTATTCATCCTTTGCTATTTTTTCAAAACGGCCTAAAATGATGTGTGTATGATTCTCTGGATTATCTTTCATTTTTTATGATATTAATCTACTATACAGTTGTTAACAATAGTAACCGTTGCACAAGCCAGTAATACAATAAACTAGCAGATTGAAGTTTAATATTAAAAACAAACAATACTAAAAACTAGTACATTACACATATCTAATAATCACTAATTATTAAAATTAGTGTTGTGCAACAGCCACAATAGCTCGAAATAATATTAGCGAGTGTAGAGCTTGTCTAAAATAGGTAATTATTACAACTTAATAAAATAGGGATAGGCTTCTATTTTTTAATTTTTCTTGGGTGAGGACTGCCTTTTTCAACATAGTATTTAAATTTTTCCAAGAATTGATTCCCCATACCAGCCATTTGCATTTTCATCATAGGTTTCATTATCGTTCCTAAAAAACCACTAATGTCTATATTCATTTCCATTGTTAGTTTTGTTTTTGCTAGCGCCTACTGATACTAACACCCAGCTATTTGTTCCCTTTTTAACCATTGAAGGCATAGCATTACTAATTTCATATTTAAGAGAGTGTGTATTATCTGAGTAATTGAGTAACTTCTCTTTTAATGATAACATGACCAATATGATTGTAACCCTTAACTATGAACATATTGGACTTGAATTCAAATCAAATCATGTATCTAATACTTTTTGGGCAGTCAATGAAGATGTTCAATATTATTTGAGAAGAAATAAAAATTTTAAAATAGCTACTCAATTATTTTTTAGTTCTGCAGTGAGAAACAAATTCACCCAGCTAGATTTTTAATTAAAAAACTTTTGCTAGCACACTGTATAGATAGGTTTAGTCCGTTACTTCCCTATTTTAAACTCGCCAAATCCGCTTGCTATTATCTCATTAGTAAACTACCAATCTTATTTTATCTACATTATAACGCACCATAAACGCAACGCTACTAGACAACTCAAAAACACTCCAATGATAAAAATTATTTCTTATGAAAGCATTCATCAAGTGGGAATTGATAAAGTGATGCATGACATTGCCTTGGAATTTGAAGAAGAAATGATTCATAAACCGACCAATGAAACACCAATTGTTCCTGACCAATATTGGGTGGCAATAAAAGGTGAACAAATTATTGGAACCATTGGAATTCTTGTTGTCGAAAATGAGTTTGGAGTTCTTAAAAAAATGATGTTAAAAAAAGAGTTTCGCGGGAAATAATTTGCAGTGTCAGAGCGATTACTTGAAACCCTTGTTAGCTGGTGTAAGGAAAATGAGATCTTAAGTCTATATCTTGGAACAATGAAGCAATTTAAAGCAGCTCAAGCGTTTTATACAAAAAATGGATTCAATAGAATTTCTAAAAGCAAACTGCCCAAGAATTTATTGAACAACCCCTTAGATAAAGTATTCTTTGAGAAAAAGTTAAGACCACAATTAAGTTGAATAAAACTTCAAATTAGCTTTGCGTTAATCCGAAAAATTAATGTCTTTTGCATCTTACTTTTAGATAGAAGACCCTTGTGCTTAAAGTAGCAAAAGGCCTGTTAATTGACTTTCACTTAAATTCAAAAAATGAACAAAAAATTTATCCTAATCATCTTGTTGAGCATCGCTAATTTTTGTTCTGCTCAATACATACAAAAAGAAAGAGCGTTAGAAGACCTTCATGAATTCAAACAATTATTAGAAACTCATTCTTCTTACTTTCAATTGTCTGACTTTGATTTTGAAACCCGTTTTACACAACTAAGAACAGAATTCTCAGCTGTTGATTCAATTCCTAGGCATCAATTGGCGTATGCATTTGAAAAGATAATAGCAGAAACGATTGATAGACATGCCAGTATAAAAATGGAAAATTTTGATAAAGATGCTATAGATATGTATAATTTATATTTCCCATTTGCTCTTGCTCCCCTAAATGGTAAAACTGTTGCTTTAGTAAAAAATAAATCGACAAAAAAGTACGACTATTACTCCAAGAAGTATCCTTTTTTAAAAAGCATTAACAACACTCCTACCCTACAGTTTATTAATAAATACGCGTATAAAAGAAAAAACTCTCCTGAAGCAGCAAAATTGTATTACGGTCTACATGACGTTAGAGATATAGGCGAATCGTTTTTCAAACAAGGGGAATTGAATCATACCAAAGTTGATCTAGTCTTAACAAATGGGAAAAAGGATAAAGCAATCACTCTTCCTTTAAACAAAAGAAGAAACAGATGGAATGACATTACTCAAGATTACTCTTCATGGAAAGAAATGATTTTTAAAAAACCATTCGAATACAGTAAACTTGATAAATGGATTGATGATTCAATCGCATACCTGCAAATTCCATTGATGATTTCTTATCAAGATTATACGGATTTTGAAACATACTTACAGAGCACTATGACAAGCTATAAGGATGCAAAAGCATTGATTATTGACATACGTGGCAATGGAGGAGGCACAAGAGATATATTAAATACCTTGGCCGGATACATTGTTCCAGCTGAACAGTCTCCTTGGATAGCTAATGTAGCTTATGTTCGAACTGACCAACAATTAGATGAAGACATTGAAAGCATGAGGGGCCGATATCTTTACAATTATTATTCTGAAAAACTTACTGATAAAGACAGAGAGGCAATCGATATATTCAAAAATGGGTTTAAAACGGAATTAACATTTGATTCTAAAAAGTTTAGCCATCCATTTTATATGGTTTTAAATAGTAATGAAACTCCTCTAAAGTGTCCTGTATATATTTTAGTTAACGAAAAATGCTTTAGTGCTGCATCAGTTTTTGCTTCTGCATTTAAAGGCTTAGCAAATCTTAAAATAGTAGGTACAACTACCAACGGTTCTAGCGGAAGGTCTGCTCGTTTTTTTCTAGAAAATTCATCCATCAAAATAAAATTATCGACGATGCTATCTTTTCAAAGAAACGGAAAAACATTAGATGGGAATGGTACTGTACCGGATATGATTATTGAAATGAATAGAGCACAAGTATTTGGCGAACAAGACACACAATTAGAATGGTTACAGGGATTAATTAATCGAGATTAAACTAGCGACTAATTAATTTCATAAAATTTGAATCTTATTTTTTAGCACAGTCCAAAGCATTTTTGTACTATTATAGCATAGTTATTGCTTCATCAAATTCAATACGTATTGCATTATGAAAATACTAACCAGCTTAACAAGCCTATTTCTTATCATTAGCCTTTCGGGATTTTGTCAAGATAAAACGTTTACGTTTAAAGCTCAGGTTCATGCCTATGGAAAGACCTTAAAAGGTGCAACTATTGAGGTTTACGATGCAGGCGATTTAGTGCATGAATCGACTTCAAAAGGGGGAGGCAAATTTGATTTTGAGCTTAAAGCTGAACGAGAATATACTGTGGAGGTTTCTATGGAAAACTTGCGTACCAAAGTAATTTGGATAAATACAAAACGAACTCAAGAACTAAAATTTAAGGTACCAACATTCACCTTTGATATTCACCTAAAGAAAGAAAAAATCACCCGATATGATGAACTTTCAGAAATTCCGGTCACCTTAATAAAGTACCAACCCAAAGATAAAGTATTTTATATGGATAAAACCTATGAAGACGCTGTTAAAAACAAGAAGGATAGAATCAAAAACAATACGATTCAAGTTCGTTAAAACTCCTATTTAACAAACACTATTAAAAGTAAAAAGCACGATATTTTATATCGTGCTTTTTACTTTTAATAACTAGTATGCTATAACTTAAGCTCCTTGATTAGCAGTGGCTAATTCTCTATCAAAAAGGTACAAACTCGAAGTATCACTTCCAATCATTTCAAGCTTATCGATAATTGATCGAGCCAATTGCTCTTCCTCCATCTGCTCTGCTATGTACCACTGAATAAAATTATTAGTCAGATGATCTTTTTCCTCTAAACACACTGTAATGATATTATTAATCGATTCAGTCACCAATATTTCATGATCTAAAATACTTTGAAAAACCTCTTTTAGATTATCAAATTCCTTTCTAGGTGAATCTAATGCAGGTATAGTAGCTTGGCTTCCTCTTTCATTCAAGAATTTGATCAGTTTTAGCATATGAACTCTTTCTTCATCTGAATGAGTATATAAAAATTGAGCTGCTCCACTGAATCCTTTAACATCTGCCCAACAAGCCATAGCTAAATATGTCTGAGAAGAAGATGCTTCTTTTTTAACTTGATCTTGAAGTAGTTGCTCTATTTTTTCTGATAACATAATATTATTTTTTAGCGTTCTAAAACTTACTGTAAAGAAAGATAAATTGTTCTTATTGTTCATCATCTATTCCCAATTTAGAATGAATCTTTGGAGAATAAATTACGCTCAAATTTGTCTACTATAATTTTAGGAATACGCCCTAAACAATCTATCTTTTAAGTTATTGTAATTTAAGAATATAAACAGAATCATCTAAGCATTCTTTAACAAAAAATAAGAATGAGTAGAAAGCTCGTATTTGTTTAGCTAATTGTTGCTAGTAACCTGAGCTCGGTTCTTCTGAAAACTTGAATTTCTAACTAATAATCGAGCTCAGGTTAGTAATTATAAAAACAACCATATCGCCAACATGGAAATAAAACCACCAAAAAGAACAACTGTTCCGACAATTCCCGGCGTTAGCTCCCAAGAAAATCCTTCCATATCACCAATGTTTGGTTTTATTTTTTTTGCAATGAGTGCACCAACTATTGTATCAAATAAGCCTAAGAAACAACCTGCTAAAACTCCATTAAAGGAAGAAGTTATTGTTGCAACTTGAACAGCAATAAATCCATAAATTACTATTGAGCCAATGGTGAACCATCCATAGTTAACAGATAATATTCTTGACAAAATTGCACCAACAATATCTAATACCGATATGCATAAACAGCCATAAAAAATATAAATTAGTGATTCTAGAAACATAATATCCTACTGATTACTTGCCTATTCTTACGTAAACCCACGCTTTCTTTCCAGAGTTAAATGTTTCAAGTATCCTCTGATAGTCTGAAACTTCGTATTGATCTGTCTCTAGTAATTCTTGCTGAGTTATTTCAAAAATAACTCCTTCTACTAAATCTAATGGATTGCCTGTCTTGATTATTATTGGATGAAACTTTTGCTCACTCTTCCTCAAAACTGTAGGATCTGTTATTTCTAGATGCTCGACTTTGTAACCGGTTAATACGTCTTGCTTTCCTTCTAACAACCTACTATAGGTTTTAATTTGAACTTTTTCAAGTTGCAAGGTTCCGTAAGAGAAAAGAAATTGATTCATTAATAGTAATTCTTAAAGTCCTAGTGCTTCTTCATCTTTTACGTTGATAGCATTTTGGGTTATTCTTTTTCCAAACGCATTTACTTTCTTCTATGGTTGAACACATCAAATTTTCTCTTGACTAAATTGGAAATTCTATTTTATATCCATGAAGGCCATTGTCCTCAATTTGTATTATGTTACCTTCTAATTGTTCTGTAAAAAGAGTTAGCACCTGAATTCCAGTTGAGTTCTTTTTTTCTCGAAATACATCTTTAGGAAGGCTAACGCCATTGGCAAGATACTTCATTACAAATCGATCTTCAATTGTTCTAAACTCTATTTTCAATAAGTTATCCTGTTTGTTTTCCGGAAAACTATGTTTGATAGAGTTCATCACTAATTCGTTTAATATAATACCAATGTAAACTGTTCGCTTAATGTTAATTTCCAACTTTGTTATCTCATAAAAGTCGTGAACAGGAGGTTCTGCTCCATAAATTAAACTCTTGACCACAGAAGGAATATAGTCAGGCATATAATTGTTAGCTTTTGAGCCCCCACTGATTTGATCGTAAGCCTTCGCCATTAGCTCAATTCGATTATTGATACTTTCCACAATTTCCTCCACAGTCTTATCTCTTAAGCGATCTGCCGATGTCCGGTTTAAACTACTAATGAGTTGAAAGTGATTCTTAATTCGATGATGTATCTCCTTAATTAGAAGAATCTTTTCCCCTAATTGAACCTTAATTTGTCCATTTTTAAAAGCTAGAATCTTATTCTTTCTTTGAATATTAAACATGTTAGCAAGTAGATATCCGTTAAGAGCAGCAATCAAGATAGCAATGCTGATAAATAAAATCTTTAAGTCTTTTGTTTTTTTCTCTAAACCTACACTCAGCATTGCATTACCAAGACTTAATTTAATCGTAAGAAGTTGAAGTTTAAAAAACTCTGATACGAATAAATCATTCTCACCAAAAGGATTTCCAACTCGTAAAATCTGCTCTCCTTCTTCAGAATCAACAGCTAAATTAAAATTACGATCGTGATTGCTTTTGAATGGAACTAGTTCAATTATTTTTTCCAAATCATCCACAATTACTGCACTTCCCCAGTATTTTAGCTCTCCTGAAGTTGTGTCTGTTATATAGATAAAATTTTGATGAACTACAGCAGGACTTCCATTCAATAATTCTTTTTTAAAATAACTTAATACACTATTTCCTTCCTTGCTTTCGATAGGAGGACTCTTTAAGGTCAAGCTAATTAAGTCTCCTGAACCTTTGGGATACTCTAGGTTGATTTCTTGCTTTCGAGTAATTGTAAAAGCCAAAGCCTGAGAGTTAGACTTTAGAAAAACTCTTTTGGCCCAATTCGCAAAAATTATCTGGTCAATCTTAGGATTAAACGCCACATATTCTGCTAGGCTTTTAGCAACATCTTTCTGCCCGATTATTTTCTGCTCTATGATACTCCTATTCTGATCTAACTCTCGATGTAAAATCTCTTCACTAGCCCGCTTCTCCCCTTTTAATTCTGCCTTTCCATAAATCCCCAATAACCAATAAACAAAAAAGGCAGATAGTATAGCTACCAAAATTGGAGTATAGCTAAACACTTTTTTAAGATTAAAAGTCATACTCGAAAGTTAACTAACTTTTTCTATTACAGATAAGCTGTGTTAATCGATCAACACTTTGCAAGCATGTAATCCATTTAAATGAAAAACTTAAAGCAAAAAAAAAGTTGAGAATAAATTCTCAACTTTCTAACTTTTCAATATTTCGATTATTTAATCGGGTAATAAATTTCTGTTCTAACATCAGCGCTGTCTACGCTCCCCGGATCGTTTGCATAAATTTCCCAACACATTCCCTTAAGTGCTATTTCGTCATTCGCTAGATCATACTTTTCAATTGCATAGTGCATGCTTATTGAAGCGTTATAATCTCCCATATGAACCCCTTTTAGTGATCTACCCTCAGGTGTCATTCCAAGCATAATACGGCCATTCGCTACAGCATCTCCTGAAATTGGGAAAGCAGCCTCCAAATCAACCATATCATCAGAGAAAGTGTGATAAATACCAATTGGCATTCCATCCATCTTAACTTGTTCGTTTGTCCCCATATAAATAGCCAATTCCGTGTACAAGTCTCTTAACGTATTGCTAATCCTATCAGGAGTTGTTGTATCACGGATAGAAATAATTTTAATTCCTTCTACTTCTACTATTTCTAGGTTCAGTGGATTTGGAATTTCAACTGGCTTGCTTTCAACAATTTCTTTTAAATCCTTTAAACTTGTTTGATAACTTTCACGAATCATCGGTTCAAATATAGTATTCATTATTCTTGCATAAAAAGGGGTCTCTGCTCCAAGCATATCCCAAATAACAGTTGTTTTCCCATCACTTTCACTCAAGGTAAAAGAGGCAAAATTTTCTGCAGCCTCACCATTAAATAACATCTTTGTTTTCATGTACTCATTCTCTCGAATTTCAATCACTTCTTGACTTCCGGTTCCTACCATCGAATTTTCACTGACCCAAGCACTTTTATATCCTATAGTTCCTTTTTTCCCGCTATAAGTTTGTTCCATATCCGGATCCATTTTACTCCATGCTGACCATTCATCCCAGGCCTCAAAATCTCTTATCTCTTCAAAAACCTGATTAGCCGAAGCATTAATTTCAATCGATTCCTCTACTTGCATTTGAGAAGCTTGTGTTGCACCATATATTATCACTACAGCAACAATTGCTATAATTATTATCAATAGCCACTTTAAAAATTTCATTCTCTTTCGTTTAGTTATTATTTTGAAAATCCTTTATTAAAAGCTAATATAGAACATTTTTTCGTTTTTTTACAGTACGATAAAGATAAACCTTATGAACTCACATGAAATTGATTACAATATATTTGGAAATGATTTACAGTGCGTTGAAATAGAATTAGATCCTAATGAAACTGTAATCGCTGAAGCGGGAAGCATGATGATGATGGATCAAAGTATTGAAATGAATACCATTCTTGGAGATGGTGCCGTTGAAAATGAAGGTATTTTCAAAAAAGTATTTGCAGCAGGAAAAAGAGTTTTAACCGGAGAAAGCTTATTCATGACTACCTACACCCAAAATGGTCATGCGAAAGCAAAAGTTACCTTTGCAGCTCCTTATCCAGGAAAAATTATCCCAATGGATTTAAGTGCTCTAAAAGGCAAAATTATTTGTCAAAAAGAAGCATTTTTGTGTGCCGCGAAGGGAGTATCTGTTGGCATTGAATTCCAAAAAAGATTAGGAGTAGGTTTTTTCGGTGGAGAAGGTTTCATTATGCAAAAATTAGAAGGAGACGGACTCGCATTCCTTCACGCAGGAGGAGCTGTTGTTAAAAAGACATTGAACCATGAAGAAGTTTTAAACGTTGATACAGGTTGTTTAGTAGCACTTTCCTCTACAGTTGATTATAACATTCGATTACAGAAAGGAATAAAAAATACTCTTTTTGGTGGGGAAGGCTTATTTATTGCAACTTTAAGCGGCCCAGGAGAAGTTTGGATACAATCTATGCCTTTTAGTAGGTTAGCAGATAGAATATACTCACGTATGCCCAAACAAGGTGGAAAAAGAACGGGAGAAGGAAGTATACTGGGTGGAATTGGAAATTTACTAGACGGTGATAATTGATTTTTGCATCAAGCGTTATTAAACAATGAAATTATTTTTCTCTCTTTTTTTTCTTGGAATATTTTCGGCCTCTTTTGCTGAGCAAATGTCGTTTAAGAAAGATACCGTTCAAGCCTTGGTTGTCTCTACCAATGAATCAGATCTGTCAAAAAAGATACATCAACTAAATGGAGAAGAAATTATCTCCCTTATTGACTCTTTATTAACTTTAGATATCATTCCTGCAAGCTTTGTTAAGAGTTTGAGTGATTATGCGGAGAATAAACGATTAAAAGAAGATGTCTTTATTTCTCTATCAGGATTTTACGACACTAGTATTTACCCCTCTCAATCAATGTATAATAGCTGGGATACTTATACTTTATATCCTCGTGCAAACCTTATGATGCAAGAAGGAGAAAGTAAAGAATTAATACTTCAAGATACTGTGAACTTTTGTAATTTCTATAATCCTTATAAGGGCTTAATTACATCAAACTTTGGTTGGCGAGATGGAAGAGCTCATAACGGAATAGATATCGATCTACAAGTTTGGGACCCCGTTGTCGCTGCATTCGACGGAATGGTTCGAATTGCACGAAACCATAACGGTTATGGACGAGTCGTAATTATTAGGCATTACAACGGGTTAGAAACACTCTATGCCCACCTTCATCGGTTTAAAGTAAAGTCTGGAGACATTGTAGAAGCTGGTCAAGTGATTGGTCTAGGTGGCAGCTCAGGGAGGTCTACAGGCAGCCACCTACACTTTGAAGTTCGTTATAGGGGAAAGCCTTTGAACCCTAAAAGTCTAATCAATTTCAACAAAAACGTGCTCATTAGTGACTCTATCAGATTAATTAGAACAAAATGGAGCTATGTAGTAGTGCCGACTGGCATCGATTACCATACGGTTATAAGAGGAGAAAGCTTGTTTAAAATTGCTAGAAAGTATGGAACTACCATCCTAAAATTATGCACGATGAACGGAATAAAAAGAAATAGACCATTAAGAGTAGGTCAAAAAATAATGATTGATAGCTGATGATTTCATTGATAAACTTTCAGGATCACCCTACTAATAGGAATAAAAAAGTATTTCATTTTAACAATGAAGAACACGCGGTGTACTTTGAATCACTTCTAACAAAAGATAAACTTCAATTCGAAAAGCAAATTGATGAAAAAGGAGACCAGCGTATTTATTATGGAGTACACATTAGAGATTTTGAAAAAGCAAAAAAAATCAACTATTTAACCATCGGAAATTTTAGAAAACCATTTATTCCTGATGTATTTTTTCGCTATTTCTTGATCTCAATTTCTATCTTTATTGTAGGGCTTGCTATTGTTGGTTTCATCCTTTCTGATTAAACTCATCATTCGTAGATTTGCTACATGCAAAAATTGCTTTTTGTTTCTCTTTTCATTTTATGCCTTCAAGCATTCTCTCAAGATAGAGTAACTACTTTCGGCCTTCAATTTAAACCTATTCTGAGTTCCGAAATCATCAATACTGGTCCCCAATTTGAGAAAATAGGTGACATTGGATTTGAAATTGATCCAAAAGGTGGTTATTCTTTTGGTATGGTAATCCGAAAGGGTTATACAAA
Organism: Flavobacteriales bacterium; assembly: GCA_016763995.1. GTDB lineage: Bacteria > Bacteroidota > Bacteroidia > Flavobacteriales_E > Vicingaceae > NORP294. Next base: position 17,505 of record JAESST010000092.1, read on the forward strand.
ACAATTATCTCTGGAAACTGGAATTAACTATACCAAAAGAAATTATCATTTAACAATTACAGAAGATTCAACTAACTTTAAAGGAGGGTCTGATTTTAGTTATGTTATTTATGAAATTCCAGTTTTAGGTTTAGTATATGTCCAATTAGGAAGACAAGCGTACTTAAATACTGCTTTTGGGGTATCTTTAAATTTCCTTCCCTCAGATTGGGATACTTTTGATAACTACTTTGAACATTATTCCGCAAGAAAATCTTGGATAGTTCCTAGTTTTCTTGCCAACATAGGTTTCGAGTATAGAACACAACAAAAGGGATTTTACTATTTAGGTTTCTCTTACAATAGACCTTTTAGTAAAATAACAACTGCAGGAGTTAGGTACAAAACGATAGACGATTTTGGAGCCACCATAGAAAAAGAAAGAGCTTTTTTTGATATTTTAGGCAATTACTTAACCATAGACTTTAGGTATTTTTTCCACGAGGACCCAGAGCGTAAATCTAGACGAAGATGATAATTAAAGATTTAAAAAAACTATTCATTGAATATTTACTTGAATCAGGACTAAGTCAACATTATTCCGAATTGATTTCGATTCTTGTCTTTGTTGCTGCAGCTATTGTGATTGGATTATTAATGGATAGAACCGCAAGATTTTTACTCTTATCCATATTCACTAGATTAGTTAAAAAGACGAAAACTGACTGGGATGATTTATTAGTTGAAAATAAAGTTTTCTATGCTTTTGCTCATCTAATTCCTGTGCTATTCATTTTTTACGTTATTCCACAAGTATTAGATCATAATATTATCTGGGTAGACTACCTAGAAAGAATAAGTCAATCAGTAATTGTAATTGTATTAATAGTCCTCTTATTTAGAATCTTGAATGTTATTAAAACAATTATTGGTAGACTAGAAGCATTCAAAGACAAACCCTTAGATAGTTATTTTCAGTTGACAAAGATTGTAATTTCAATTATTTTGAGCTTATTAATA
>JAESST010000093.1 GCA_016763995.1 Flavobacteriales bacterium
TGCACAACGTTTAACAGCGGCGGGTAGAGCTGATTTTGTTCCGATTGCAACAAACGATACCAAAGAAGGAAGAAGTAAAAACAGAAGAACAGAGATTATTCTTTCTCCAAAGTTGGATGAGTTGTTTGAGTTACTAGAGGCGAATTAATAGTTAGCTTATACAAGAAATCCCATTGAAATACTTCGTCTATGCTTAGTGTTTCAATGGGATTTTTGATTCAATAAAGGAATTTATCGTTTCAGAGGCTTGCAAGCCTTACAAAAATCTGACAAAAGCAATATATCTTCTTTTACTTTCTGATGGGCTAAGAATAACACTTCCTTATTTTTTCCAAAATTAAATTGCGTGAATACTTTCGTACTCTCTTCATTTAGCGTTGCAACTATGTCGTCATAAATTGGCCTGAAAAAACGAGCATTAGAAAGTGTTTTCTTCTTCTCGAAGATTTGCTTTCGAAGATTTCTTGCATAGAGTTCAGACAAATCAAAACTATATTGAGCAAAAGCCACTAAGTCTTTCGCTATTGTTGAATCTGGTGTACTGATGTAAGAAGCATTCTTATTAAATGTAGACCTTACCTTAGAATTGAAGTTCTTGGTAAACATAAATTCATAATTACTCATCTGGTAAATGAATTCAATTGCAGTTCCTGCCGCATAAGAGTGCATCTTCAGTGTATCATTAACCTGAGAAGCTGTTGACTGAAAATCAGACAAACGCAACGAATACTCTTCTCTCCAATCCATCTTATTCTGACCTATTGAAAGGTTCGAAAGAAAAACAAATGAGACTAATATTAGACTGCGCTGTATCATTTATTTTAACCGCAACTTATCTGTAATAATAGAATGTAAATTATCTATCGAAACCCTTTCTTGCTCCATTGTATCTCTATCTCTTATGGTCACAGTATTGTCGTCTAAACTTTCGTGATCAATTGTAATTGAGATGGGTGTTCCAATGGCATCTTGTCTTCTGTAACGTTTCCCAATAGAATCCTTCTCATCGTACTGACAGTTGAAATCCATTTTTAAGGTGTTCAAAATTTCTCTTGCTTTTTCAGGCGATCCGTCTTTCTTAGTTAAAGGCATAATAGCGGCCTTGTAAGGCGCTAAAAAGTTTGGAATAGCCATAACGACTCTTGAGCTGCCATCTTTCAGCACTTCGTTTCTAATTGCGTCAGAGATGATAGCTAGGAACATTCTATCTAAGCCAAGCGATGTCTCAATTACATATGGCACGTAATTTTCATTGATTTCAGGATCGAAATACTGTAATTTCTTTCCAGAATACTCTTCGTGCTGCTTTAAATCAAAATCTGTTCTGGAATGAATTCCTTCTAATTCCTTAAATCCAAAAGGGAAGTTATACTCAATATCAGCGGCTGCATTAGCATAATGTGCCATCTTTAAATGATCGTGAAACTTGTATTTATCCTCACTAATCCCCAAGGTTAAATGCCATTTCAATCGGGCTTCTTTCCAGTATTCGTACCATTTCATTTCTTCACCAGGTCGAACAAAGAATTGCATTTCCATTTGCTCAAACTCTCTCATTCTAAAAATAAACTGACGAGCAATAATTTCATTTCTGAATGCTTTCCCTATTTGGGCAATTCCAAAGGGAATTTTCATACGTGCAGTTTTTTGCACGTTTAAGAAATTGACAAAGATTCCTTGTGCCGTTTCAGGACGCAAATAAATGGTGCTTGCTCCATCAGCCATAGCTCCCATTTCTGTGCTAAACATTAAATTAAACTGACGAACATCTGTCCAGTTTCGAGAACCACTTACTGGGTCTGCAATGTCTAAATCAATAATCAGCTGACGAACACCGTCTAAATCATCTGCTTCCATAGCAGTTTTAAAACGATTGTTCGCTGCGTCAATTTTTTCTTGATTGGCAAGCACTCTTGGATTTGTCGCTCTAAATTGAGTTTCGTCAAAAGAATCTGCAAATCGCTTGGCAGCCTTCGTTACTTCTTTATCAATCTTTGCTTCAATTTTTGCTACCCACTCTTCTACTAAAACATCCGCTCTGTACCTCTTCTTAGAGTCTTTGTTATCAATCAAGGGGTCGTTAAACGCATCTGTATGGCCAGATGCTTTCCATGTAGTAGGGTGCATAAAAATAGAAGCATCTATCCCAACAATGTTTTCATTCATTTGCACCATTGCCTTCCACCAATATTGTTTGATGTTATTCTTCAACTCACTCCCCAACGGGCCATAATCGTAAGCTGCACTCAGCCCATCATAGATTTCTGAGGATGGAAATACAAAGCCATACTCTTTTGCATGAGCAATGATATTTTTTAAATTTTCTTCTTGATTTGCCATGGCGCAAAAGTAGTTTTTTGAGGGCTTAAACCCGCTTTATGCAGTATAAAATCTATTGCATCTTGAAACTGCTTCAAAATCTAGAATGCTTAGCATTTTTTAAGTTAATCATAGCGGCGCTATGCTGAGATTAAGAAAATACTAGATTGTATTTCCAAGTCTCATTAGGAAGTCCTAATGTATAAAGCGAGTTAGTTTAGAAACAAAAAGGCATAAAAAAACCCCGACTTTCGTCGGGGTTCTTTTTTATAAAGTTCAATACTCTACTCCTTAAAAATGGAAGTTTAAAGAAAGAACAGTGTTTGGTTGAACATCAATACCAAAATTAGATTTTTTTCCAATTGTCTGAGTATCTGATACAACTGCAGTACCATCCCAAAGCTCTGTAGTTTTCTCACCTTCTCCTGTAGAGTTGAAGTTAAGTCCCCACATTACTTCTGCACCAACAGACATTTTTGGAGCGAAGAAATATTCAACACCACCAAAAGCAGCAATAGTAATACCGAAAGTAGAACCATTCTTATCTTCTGTTGTTCTAGCAACATTCCCATTAGTGTTTGTTGCAGATAATCCTTCACCATAAGTGTTTTCAACTTTACCAGATCCCAAAGTAATCATAGCCATAGGACCGTAAAATCCTTGTAACCTTCCTTTACCTCTTCTAGTTTCTATACCAGCACCTAAAGTAATGTTCACTGCTGAATTTTTTACTTCATCTTCAAAAGTTGTTGTTGGATCAGCAATACCATTTACAATAGTAACGTCCTTATTAGAACCAAAACCAATTCTTACCATTCCTCTGTAAGCTTTGTTTGCATCAATAAACATTTTACCAAAAATAGTATTAGTGTTCATTAGGTTTAAGTTCCCAGCAGCATTTCCTGCAGCTCCGTTAAACAAGTTACCTGCATAGTTTACAAGATTACCAGCATCGAAACCAATTGCATAATCCCCAGCTTCTGGCAAAATTGGCACTCCTTTCTTTGATGTTAATCCGTCTTGAGCAAAAGATAGCCCAGCAGTGAATAATGCTGCAATAAATAATACTTTCTTTTTCATTTTGATTGTTTTTAGTTTATAAAAAAGTTTAATCAAGCCCAAACCTAACAAAAATTTTCGCTCGTTTCAAAAAATAACTACTCGCTCTCATCATTTTCTTGATCGAAAAAACTCAACATAACATTCAACAAACTAATTATCAACAATTTAACCCACTCTGTACCATCAAGTCAAAAAAAAATGATTTATACACAGTCCTTTTGTTGAAAAATGGCATTTTTCTCCTTAAGAACCTAGTAATATCAAGTCGTTAAGCAAATTATTTTGTTGAAAAGTGTAGCTTTGATTCATGATACAAGTAGAGAACGTAATACTTTCGGAGGCTTTGTTTGAAGAACACTTCGCATGTGATTTAAGTGCTTGCAAAGGTGCTTGTTGCATTGAAGGAGATGCAGGCGCTCCAGTTGAGATTGAAGAAATTAGTCAGATAGAATCCAACCTTGAAGGGATAATTCCTTTTTTAACTGAGAAAGGTAAAAAGTCGATTGAAAAGCAGGGCGTTTTTACAGTTGATACGGATGGGGAATATGTTACTACATTAAATAATGGAAAAGAATGTTCTTTTACCACTTTTGATAAAAATGGAACTGCCAAGTGTGGAATAGAGGATGCATACAGAGCTAATAAATCAGATTTCAGGAAACCTTCTTCTTGTCATCTTTACCCTATTCGTATTTCAAAATTAAAACATTACGATGCATTGAATTATGATCGATGGGATATTTGCAAACCTGCTTGTGAATGTGGCTCAAAGTTAAAAATAAAAGTTTTTCAGTTTTTAAAGGAGCCTCTCACTAATAAATATGGTGCCGATTGGTACCAACAACTAATAGAAGTGAATAAGTTGCTGGAAAAAGAAAAGATATAAGGAGTATTAAGCCAAGTTCGGATCTTCTTAAAAATATAGCCTGCTATATCTCTAAAAATACGCCTTGTATATTGCCACTTCTGAAAATCTGAATTTCTAACTAATAATCGAGCTCAGGTTATTAGGGCTAGTTGAGTAATTTTTCGGACGCTGAGTGGTTTCGGCTTTGCCGAAATTGTATCGAAGTATCCGAAAAATAATACAAATGGCCATTGCCCTTTCTCGACTTTACTCGAAATGACAATGGCCTTCCTTATTTAGCTAAACTACAGCTATTATTTTGCTAACCTAAGTTTTAATCTGTACACCAAGTAGTTCATTACAGGAACTATAATAAGCGTCAAAAATGTTGCAAAGGTCAATCCAAAAATTACTGTCCATGCAAGTGGACCCCAGAAAATAACATTGTCTCCTCCCATGTAAATTTTTGCATCAAACTCACTGAAAAGTGAGAAGAAATCAATGTTAAATCCTATCGCTAAAGGAATTAATCCTAACACTGTTGTAACAGCTGTTAAAATAACAGGACGCAGTCTCGCTTTTCCTCCGATAATAATTGCCTCCATAATGTCTTCTCTACTCAACAATTGTTTTTTCCCGATTCCTAACTCATATTTTTTCTTTTGAATCAGGAGTTCAGTATAATCAAGCAACACGACTCCGTTGTTTACCACAATTCCTGCTAAGGAAATAATCCCCATCATAGTCATCATAATCACAAAATTCCATCCTGTAAATACCAATCCTAAGAATACACCAATAAAACTAAGAAAAATTGCTACCATAATAATGGCTGGCTTAGAGATAGAACTAAATTGAAAAATCAAAATCAAAAAAATCAAAAACATCCCAGTTACCAA
>JAESST010000094.1 GCA_016763995.1 Flavobacteriales bacterium
AAAAAACGAACTGTTGAAATAATAAATCAATTAAAAGAAGCAGGTCATCAAGTAGATGAAATTTCATTTGATTATTTAGATAAAATTGTCCCTACTTATTACGTTTTAACAACAGCTGAAGCATCTTCGAACTTGGCTAGATATGATGGAATTCATTTTGGGTACAGAAGCCAAAATGCAACAGACTTAGAATCCACTTATGTTAAATCTCGAAGTGAAGGCTTTGGTAGAGAAGTAAAGCGTAGAATTATGTTAGGAACCTACGTCCTAAGCGCAGGTTATTATGAGGCATATTATACAAAAGCTCAAAAGGTGAGACGTTTGGTAAGAGATTGTACAAACGATGTTTTAAATCAATATGACTTTATAATTTCTCCAACTTCTCCTCATGCTGCTTTCAACTTGAATGCGCAAAAAGAGGATCAAATAAAAATGTATTTAGAGGACATTTTTACGGTTCAAGCTAACCTCGCAGGTATTCCAGCTATCTCTCTTCCCTTAGGAGAGAAAAAAAATAAAATGCCCTTTGGTATTCAGCTAATGGGAAAATCTTTTGGAGAGTCAGAATTGTTTTCTTTTTCAAAAGAACTCATCAACAAGTTTGAGTTAATAAAAGAAGTGTAATAAAAACGCAGCAGTATTTTTATTGTTGAATTTCGTTAGAATAGTAAGAAACCTTCTGGTTTCACGTTTACCAAAAAAATTTCAATGCGAAACTTTCTTTTTATTAGCCTTTTTTCAATATCATTTTCTTTTGTTGCAGCGAATACCGACGTTAAGGAAACAGATTCAATTCGATACTCTATCGCTGCAGATGATGCGGTTCTGATCATGATAGATAGCCTTATGGCTGATAGAATGTATAACTGTTTCCGATACTGTGAATTGAAGAAGGACTCTTTGTTTAGTAATGAACACCAAGAACTACTGGACTCTTCGTTAAGTAGCCGACTGCAAATTTTAGACAATGAATCACCTTTTGAATTAGTGTATAATCAATATACAAGAGCGTTCATTAATCTTTATGTTAATAAAAGGAGAAAGTTGAGTAGTTCAGTTTTAGGGCTTGCACCTTTGTATTTTCCTATGATTGAAGAGGTTCTTGATCGTTACAATATGCCTTTGGAATTGAAATACCTGGCAGTAGTGGAGTCTGCACTTAATCCTTCTGCAAGATCGAGAGTTGGAGCTCAAGGATTATGGCAGTTTATGTATAGAACAGGAAAGATGTATGACCTTAAGGTAAACTCTTATAAAGACGACAGAATGAACCCTTATAAGGCAACTGTTGCAGCATGTGAATACATGAGCGATTTATATAAGTTATATGGAGATTGGAATCTTGTTCTAGCTGCCTACAATAGTGGACCTGGAAATGTAAACAAAGCGATTCGTCGATCAGGTGGACATAAAGATTATTGGAAAATAAGACCATTTCTACCAAGAGAAACAAGAGGATATGTTCCTGCTTTTATTGCTGAAAATTATATGATGAGTTACTCGGAAGAACATGATTTATTCGCAAGCAACACGATGCTTTATGATCGTAAGATAGACACAGTAGAAATTTCAAGAGCAATTAGTTTTAAGCAACTTGCGAATTATATAAATGTTTCAGAAGAAGAATTGAAATTTTACAATCCAATGTATCGACTGAACTATATTCCAGAAACAGAAGAAAGCAATACGCTTTGTTTACCTGTTGATAAGATAGGGGTATACCTTCAGAACGAACGAGCAATTTATGCTGACATAAGAAGAGTAGAAATATTAGATAGTTTAGCAGGAAAAAAGAAAAAAGAAATTGCTCCTGAACAGTTGGTTCATAGGGTAAGAAGTGGAGAATTTTTAGGGTCTATCGCGAATAAGTATAAAGTCTCCGTTCGTAATTTAATGGCTTGGAATAATTTACGTTCTACTCGACTAAACCCAGGAGATCGATTGACAATTTATAGCAAGGGAAGTCGCCCGAAAAGAAGTAGTAGAATTGCATCAACGTCTAAACCTGCATTAAAAAACAGTGGAACTTATAAAGTGCATGTTGTGAAAAGGGGAGATACGCTATGGGACATTGCAAAAATGTATAGCGGAACTTCGGTTAATGAATTAAAAAAATTAAATAGTAACCTTAATTTCAAGAGGCTAAAGCCTGGTATGAAAGTAAAAGTAAGATCCATTGGTTAAAAGAATAACATCGATATTTGGCTGCATTTTTATTTTAAGCTTTTGGGCTTGTGATGGGAAAATAGGTGGTACAAGTAAAAATTCGTTACCGCTTAGTTCCGGTAAATACGGAGAAGTGTTAATTGTTGTGGATACTTTGTATGAGAATGGAAAGACTGGTAAAGTAATTGATCAAATTTTTTTCACTGCTTTAGATGGAATGCCACAACAAGAATCACAATTTCGAGCTTCTACGGTCCCACCTAAATCATTTAAATCGATTTTAAAAAGAAGTAGGAATATTTTAAAGCTAAGTATTGGAAAAGGGAAAAAAACAGCAATTAACATTGAAGAAAATATTTGGGCGAAAGACCAGCTAATGCTTAAAGTAACTGCGGCTTCTGATGATGATGCGGCAAGAATTTTAAAGAAAAATGCAGCAACAATCAGAAATTACTTTAATGAAAAGGAAATAGCTCGACTTCAAAAGCAATATTCTGGAAAACCTCAAAAAGAAATAATGCAGAATATGAAGGATTCTTTTGCATTGACAATTACTGTCCCTCCAGGCTTTGTTGAGATGGCAAAAACAGAAAGCGGTTTTTGGTTGAAAAAAGAGAAAACGATAGGTCAACACCAAGTTCTTCAAGGATTAAGTATATACCTGTATCCTTATGACTCAGATAGTGTTTTTACAAATGACAATATGGTTGATAGTAGAGATCTATTTACTTCAGAAAACATACAAGGAAGCCGCGACAGCTCTTTTATGCAGGTTTATAGAGAATATACCCCCGCTACTCAAGAAATCAACCTAAATGGGTTGTATGCCATGGAATATAGAGGTTTGTGGAACATGAAGAATGACTTTATGGGAGGGCCTTTTCTTCATTACACATTAGTAGATGAAAAAAATAACAGAGTTATTCATTTAGATGGCTTCGTTTTTGCCCCTAAATTTAATAAAAGAGAATACTTGCGGGAGTTGGAAGCAATTATGAAAACTATTGAATTGAAATAATCTAGTTTGTAAAACTATCATCATCTACAACTTTTAATTTTCTACTTATTAAAATAGAAATAAAACCCATAAAAATGGCAAAGTATCCAACTAAGTCATAGTTGTGAAACAATCCGTCATCTTTAATTGTGATAATTAGTCCCGCCAAGTAGGCAGCAAGTCCATTTGTTAGTTGTCTGAAAGCAGAATTGAAACTCATAAAACTTCCGCGATTTTGTGGTTTAACAGAAGAAGTGACCATAGTTGTAGAAGGAATCATTCTTCCTGCACCAAAAACAAAAAATAAAGAAGTAATCACTAAGACTAACCAAATAGGAGTTTCTCCAATTTGAGTAATAAAGAATATAGGGATTGATGCCATTAAAACAGTGAAAGTAAAGACTTTTGAACGGCCATACTTATCAGAGAGTCTCCCAATTATTGGGGTGGAAAAAATGGTTAATGCTCCCCCAACTAAGTAAATATAAGCGATTTGACTTTCTGTAAAGCCTACATTTGTAGTCATGTATGGACTAATAAAGGGAACAATAGAAAAATGGCTAAACATAATAACACTACCAAATAATAATGCTGTTAGTTGATTTTTATTAGATGTGACATTTTTTATAATACTTAATGGACTGGTTTTTTCACTAGACTTACTAATGTGATCAGTCATTTTTGGGATGAAGTACCAAATTGGTAAAAGTGTTAAAAGGGCTAGAAAACCAAGGACTTTGAAAGGAAAGTGCCAGTCTGATTGACTCGCTAAGAATAAACCTAAAGGGACTCCAGCTACAGATGCAACGGAAAAGGATGCCATTACAATTCCCATAGCACTTGCCCTTCTCTCATTCGGAATAGAGTCTCCTATGATTGATAAAATTAATGCACCCATTACTCCACCAAAAAGACCTGTTATGGCTCTAGTTAATAAAAGGAGGTGATAAGTGCTTGCAAACCCACAAGCAAGTGTTCCAAAGGCAAACCCACATGCCATTATAAAAATGGTTTTTTTACGATCAAAGCGGTCAATAAAAAATGCACCAATGAAACCAGATATTTCTGCAGAGAAGGTGTAGGCAGACACTAACAAAGCAAATTGACTTGGTAGAATAGAAAAGGACTTGATAAGCTGAGGTCCAAGAGGCATTAATATCATGAAGTCAGTGATATGAGAAAACTGAATCACAGCTAGTGTGAATAGTAATGCCTTTTCTTTGTTCATATAGTTAGTTAAATACAATTTCTAATACTGACTTTGATTTTAGGTTTTCGAATCCGCCACCAAGCTGGATGTTATAAAAGTCAATCAGTATATTAAGCAATGAAGCTTTGTTGTTTTTATTTAACAATGAATAGTCTTTTTGAGCATAGAGTAACAAATCGAGGTCAGTTTTGTCGCAAAAATTAGGGTGTAAAGGTTTGGAATTTGAACTACTCCCTTCTTCAAAGTCAAAATATTTATCACCTTCTTTAAGTAAAGGCTGTATTCCCAGTATTTCTAACAACTCGATTAAAACTTTAATGTGAAAGTGACCTGTAATTTCATCAATGGAATTAAGTTCAGAAAGTTTTGTTTCAAGAAAAGAGAAAAGAATTATATTTTGCTCTTCTTCTTTTATAACTTTACTTAAAAATTCTGCTAGGAAGAAACGAATTGCACTTAAGGCAACATTCTCAGAGTACTGAGGAATTTGTTGGTTATATGAGAGCTCTTTAATTCTATGGATATCAGATTTATTAGAAAGGTAACAAACAAAACAAATTGCACTTAGCGGTTGAAAGAAATTTGCTTGTCGGTTTTTTTTGTTTTTAGAACGATTGGAAATTAAAGTTATTAGTCCTTTTTCTTCGGAAAAAACCTTACTAATTAATGAGCTCTCTCCATACTTGAAGGATTGTAGAACAATGCCTTTCGAAGATAAAAGCATTAATTAACAAACATAATTTTCCCAACTTCAGTTTGCAAATCTTGATCTTCATCCTCACCGCTTATAAAGATTAGATAAACACCTGTAGAGGCTCTTCTGCCTTCGAAATTGTTTCCATTCCATAATACTTGACCACCCTGAGATTTTAACTCATTTATGAGCCTCCCACTGATGTCTGTTATTTTGACAGTAGAGTTATTAATTAATCCGCTGATTGCTATTTGGCCTTTATAATCTGGCCTTACAGGATTAGGATAAACTAGAATATTTGTTAAGTCTTCAGAACCACTTATTGCTTCAGCACGATATGAAACCAAGCCTTTAGATGTTGCAAAATATACTTCTCCACTTTTGTCATCAACAGCTATCGCGTTAACTGCATTTGAAATTAGGGGGCTATTGTCTTCGTTGAACTTAAAAATGGTTTCTTTCCCATCCTCAGAAAGAAGGAGTACACCCGAGTTTTCAGTTGCGATCCATTTTCTATTAAACCCATCAATAGCTATATCTGTAATAATTGAGTTTTTCAATACGACTTCATTGTTTTCTCCATCGAAGAAAATGATTCTATCGAAATCTCTATCTCCGTCGAAAACACCGGAAGGGTTAAAGTGAACTGCAATTCCATCAGATGTTCCGATCCACATAAGACCATCATTATCTTTCTCTATTTTAATACCACGTCCCCCAGGAACGCTCCCTTTCCCCACTTCAGAGGATAGTTTAATTGATCTATCATCGGATATATCTTCTATAGTGCCATTATCGTCATACACAATAATAGAATTGTCTTTTGCAAGAACAACCCACTTATAACCATTGTCATCTACTTCTATATCGTAAAGAGTTGTTTCGTCTGCTGAATAAAACGGGGAAAAATCATAACTAAACCAAGAACCATCTTGTTTTCTAACGGCCATTCCATTTTTTTGATAAGTATTGGTCATCCAGAGGTTCCCTTCTTTATCAAAGGCGGACTCTCCAACACCGAGCCACTTATCAGATTTTAGAGCCTCTCTTATTCTCAATGCAGGGACAGTAGAACCAAAACGATCTTCGTATAATGTGTTGGTGTCCTTATAGGTAATGAATGGTTTTTTATTTCGATATTCAATTAGCCCTCGAACCCAAGTACCAAAGAAGACATTGTTTTCGTTTTCTGGATTTATGGTAACAGAAACTGCATCAAATAACCCATCTAGAGAAGGTTCAGTGTTTAAATAACTTGTCCATTGAACCCCATTATAGTTATAAATTCTGACGAATTGAAAGCGATTATTATATGTCCCATCTACGCCTCCTGCAACTGCCCAGAGATTTCCGTTTACAATATCAATATCAAAGATTGAAGCTTCAAATGGTCCACTTGGCCTTATATAACTTAGGATACTACCATCTGTTGAAGATCTTGCCAATAGAGGTGTATATGTATTAATGTCAAATAATTTTCCATCATGAGTCATTGTTGAACCAATAACACGAAGATTGAGATTTGATTTATTTAATTCTTTTGTAACATTATTTAATGTGTCTAAAAAGAAAGTTTTGTCTGAAGTGTTAAAAATGTAGGTATTTTCTCCTGCTTGATCAAGGGAAATATAACTAGTGTTACTTAATTGGTTAAGAAAAGTAAAAGATAAATTATTATCAAACTTAATAGTTGTATCTCCTGTTCCACTTGTGCCGTAAACAGCATTTATATGACTATTTGTTTGCCATAGCTTCTTAAACTCTTTGTTGGTTCTATAGGGGACTTTACTCCAAGAATTGAAGTCTAATAGATTGGTGTTTTGCGAAGCGAGAAAGAGTCCTGAGTTGGTCGCGGCGTATATAGTATTAGCTAATACTTCACAAGAGTTGACATTGATGTCATTTCCATTTATACCGAATTTGTAGGTATCAACGATCTCCTTCTTAACAATGTCGATTACTGATATTCCATATATTGTAGATAAATAGGCAAGGTTATTAATAATTTTGATTTCGTTAACTTGTTTCTTTTCATCACTTAATTTGATAAATGGAACATTTACAACTCTATCATTTATTATTAAATCGATGTTTGCGTTGGCATAAACAATAACTAATGTTTTGTATTGGTTAGAATATGCCATTTTAGATATTTCTACATCACTCAAAAGATTAACCTTTGAGTACTTTGATATAGAGTTATCATCTGTATTGTAGGTAAAAAGGCCTGTTTTTGTTCCAGCAAAAATTCGAACCCCATCAGTTGCGATAGAAGTTCCTTTCTGATAGGGTAAATGATCTGTCCAACTACCGATAGGTTTTAGTTGTGCAAAAAGCTGCAATTGCACTATGGCAAGCAGTGTTAGTAATTTAAATTTATTCATAGACATAGCTCAGAAACAAAGATAGACGTAAATTATTGCATTTAAATACTACTATATTTGCAAAATATTTTGGCTCCGTAGTTCAACTGGATAGAATAACAGATTTCGGCTCTGTTGGTTGAGGGTTCGAATCCTTCCGGAGTCACACAAAGGTCTTATACCTTAATGAGTTATAAGGCCTTTTTATAGGTTTTCTGAAAGCTAGAGGGTTTTTGATAAGAATTGAGATTACTTATGGCTGAACGGTAAATTAGTATTATACTTATACATATGGTAAGTAGATTAATAATAGTAGCTGTATTGCTTATCTATTGGTCGGGTTTCTGTTGCTCTGATTAAATTTTAAATAAATAGAGCTGTGTAAGCAAGAGACTGTGCACCTTGCTTGTTCCAAGCTATTATTTTACATAAAATGGGTGGTTTGAAGTTTATTCTATGGACTCTTTAAGCCGGGATTAATGGATATACCTGGACACTTGTTTTGAAACTTGAACAAACCATATAGAGTCAATAATGGTGAGTTCTTGGTTAAAAAATATGCTTTAGAATAAACCCATCTTTCACAACCACCTTATATGGAAAAGACTTTTTCGATTATAAAGGCAAAAGCCTTATGCTTTATTAGTGTAAGGTATATTATTGTAAATAATTTAATACTCTAAATGTACCATAGAGAACTATGCTTTTAATAGATTCCAGTTAACTCTTAGCATTATATTATACGATAGGCTATTCATACAATAAGCTTTTATTTGCTAATGAATAAACGAGAAAGGGCCAAGGAAAAATTAGATTAAATATTGGAATAGGCTGAAAATATGACCTCGATAAATTGTAGAGATTGTATCTCGTTAATAATAGTTGTTGTCGAAAATTAGACTGTTGTATTTTGCGATACAGGAATTGAAATTTTTACTAATTATAAGTTGTTTCTTGAAGATTGTTTGCGAACAAGAATTGCTTAAAGAGGCAATTTGGGTCTTATAAATATAAATGGTGGGTGAACTTTGGATGGGGTCTTTTGAAATGTTAGAGGAGGCCTAGGAGGCTTCTTCAACATTAAAATAGATATACTGTGTGAATGGAAATAAGAAGGTGATTAACTTTTTGGAATAGTTATTAACCGATGGTGCATTTTGGAGTAGCAGTGATAATGATGATTTTTAAGCTCACTTAAGAGTAGATAGAGTGATAAGAGGTAGGTTTGGTTTATTGTTGAGTAGAAAGCCCGCCCTGTTGCTTATATGTCCTTTTTGAGAATGTATATTTGTGATGAATAAGTTTTAGATGGGTTTGCTTTGTTGTTAGACTTGAATCCTGTTAGAAATCCTGAAAATATATTTGTGTTGCCTGTTTTATATTTTTCGCTAAGCATACTTACATAGTATGAATCAAACTTCATGGGTAAAGTTTTAACCATTTTGAGCCCATGTTTCTCGCCTAGGTTCTTAATGTCGTTAGGAGAGAAGTGGTAAAGATGTCTTGGAACATCGTATGCGGCCCAGAATTCTTTATATTGTTTAGCATCGAGTGAGTTTAGGTTGGGGACAGCGATGACGATATGACCATCGTTCTTAATTAAACGATGTAGTTCTTTAATGCGATCGTTTAGATGATATACATGCTCTAGTACATGCCACATACTTATAAAATCAAAAGACGAATCTTTAAACTGCGATAATTCTTCTTCAGTTTTAATATTTATATTAAAGTTGTTTTTTGCTTGATCTCTTCCTTTTTTAGAAGGCTCAATTCCTTCAATTGTGAATCCGTTTAAGTTGCATTGGTTTAAAAATTCACCTGTACCCGAACCGATATCTAATAGAGCTCTACCACTACTTAGTGACTTTAAAAGCGCAAGTTTTTTGTTTAATGTATGGTTCCTGACTTTCTGGTATAAGAAGTTTACTAGTCCTTTTTTGGAGTTACTATGTGAAATGTACTCGTCGGACTCATAGTATTTACCGATTTGATCTTCTAGTGGAATAGGGTTGGTAAATGCGAAGTTACAATTGTTGCATTTGACGATACTGAAGGCTTCGTTGCTTCCTGTGTTGTCTTTGCAGTGTAAAAAATGAGAAAATTTCTTTTTCTCACAAATGGGGCAAATTTGGTAGGTTTTCATATTGATTGTTTCACGTGGAACATTTATTTTATCTCCCAAAATGAACTAGTAGAACTGAGATATCAGAGGGCGACACTCCGCTTATTCTTGAAGCTTGTCCAATCGTTTTTGGTCTAATGTTGCTTAGTTTTTCTCTTGCTTCGGAAGAGATTGAGTTTAGTTTATGGAAGTCGAAATCGTCTTTAATAAAAACATCTTCTAGGCGATTAAGCTTGTCGGCCATTTCTCTTTCTCGTTCGATATAGCCGCTATATTTAATTGTTATTTCCGCCTGTTCTATACAATCTTTGCGATAGTTGTTAAGCCCAAATTTCTTTAAGTCCTCGTTCTTAAGAATAGTTTCTATTGAAACTTGAGGTCTTGATAAAATTGTAGCAAGTTTTACTTTCTGTTTAATTTTTGCAGTTCCTGACTGTTCTAAGTAGGAGTTTATTTCTTCTGGACTAACACTGCTTTTGTTGAGGTGTTTTAAAATTTCTTGGGTAGTTGATTCTTTCTTCTCTATTTCCTCTAGTCTTTCATTAGATGCAAGACCTACTTCATTTGATAATCTAGTAAGCCTAGTATCTGCATTGTCTTGTCTCAAAAGAATTCTATATTCTGCTCTTGATGTGAACATTCTGTAAGGTTCTTCAGTTCCTTTCGTTATCAAATCATCTATAAGTACACCAATGTAAGCTTGATC
>JAESST010000095.1 GCA_016763995.1 Flavobacteriales bacterium
CATGTGGGATTAATTATCTGTTCATTAGCCTTGTAGTGTTTTGTCCTCTCAAATGTAAAAGTAACTGTTTGAAATTCAGGATAAAATTGCTAAATAATTTCAACAGCTTATTAACAAGCGAATTAGTCTTTAGACTGCCCATTTCAACTTCGGACTCCATTGAGTTTATCAAAGTGTACAAATAGGACAAAATAGTAAAATAATTAACTCCTAAATTTAGACATCCAACTTTTTGGAGAAGTTGAAGGTACTTTACTTTTGTGAAAAACCTTGTTTAAAAGTCCCTTAAGAAATCTTTCAAAAGCCTCTATAATCTCGGTATTTTAGATGCTTCAATAATTTTTATGGCTGAAGAAGTAGAATACACGGAAGACAACATCCGTTCCCTCGATTGGAAGGAACATATTCGTATGCGTCCTGGGATGTACATTGGGAAGTTGGGAGATGGAACAGCTTACGATGATGGGATTTATGTATTGATCAAAGAAGTTCTTGATAACTGTATCGATGAATTTGTGATGGGCAACGGACGAACCATTGAAGTTTCCATTAAAGACAAAACGGTAAAAGTTAGAGATTTTGGGAGGGGAGTTCCACTTGGGAAAGTGGTGGATGTGGTTTCGAAAATTAATACAGGAGGGAAATACGATTCAAAAGCCTTTAAAAAATCAGTAGGATTAAACGGGGTAGGAACCAAAGCGGTGAATGCATTGTCTGCCTATTTTAAAATTGAATCGAACAGAGACGAGAAAACGAAAGTAGCAGAATTTTCTAGAGGAGAATTAACCCTAGATGGCCCTATTGAAGCCTCTAGCCGAAGAAAAGGAACCAAAGTGGTGTTTACGCCAGACGAAGAAATATTTAAGGACTACCATTTTAGAACACAGCACATTGAAAGAATGCTGTGGAACTACGTTTATCTGAATCGTGGCTTGACGATTATCTTCAACGGACAGAAATATCATTCTGAAAAAGGTTTGTATGATTTGTTGGAAAAGAACATGTCGGATACGCCACTTTATCCGATTATTCATTTAGAAGATGAAGACATTGAGGTAGCCATTACGCACACTAATTCTTACGGAGAAGAATACTATTCTTCTGTAAACGGACAGCACACCACCCAAGGAGGAACGCACCAAGGAGCATTTAGAGAAGCTTTGGTAAAAACCATCCGCGATCACTTTCAGAAAGATTATGATGCAGTAGACATTCGTTCCTCCATTGTTGCGGCAATTGCAGTAAAAGTGATGGAGCCCGTTTTTGAATCGCAAACCAAAACGAAACTAGGCTCTAGCGATGTAGGTCCTGATGGCCCTTCGATGCGTGCCTTTGTGATGGACTTTTTAAAGAAACATTTAGATAATTTCTTGCACAAAAACCCTGAAGCTGCAAATGCTTTACAGAGTAAGATTTTACAATCGGAAAGAGAGCGAAAAGACTTAGCAGGAATTAAAAAACTAGCAAGAAAAAGAGCAAAAGAGGTTTCACTGCACAATAGAAAACTAAGAGATTGTCGAGTTCACTTTAGTGATTCGAAAAAAGAACGAAAAGACGAAACGACGCTGTTTATTACGGAGGGAGATTCAGCATCAGGGTCGATTACGAAAGTAAGAGATGTAAACACGCAGGCGGTATTTAGTTTAAAGGGAAAGCCTTTGAATTCCTATGGTTTAACTAAGAAAATTGTTTACGAAAACGAAGAGTTTAACTTATTACAGGCCGCTTTAAACATTGAAGATGGCTTGGACGATTTGCGTTACAACAAAGTAGTGTTGGCAACGGATGCAGATGTCGATGGAATGCACATTCGTTTGTTGTTGATCACCTTCTTTCTACAGTTTTTTCCTGACTTGGTAAAGAACGGTCATTTATCAGTATTGTCGACTCCTTTGTTCCGTGTAAGAGATAAGAAACAAACCTTTTATTGCTACAGTCAGCAAGAGAAACAAGAAGCAATGAAGGCTTTAAAAGGGAAGCCAGAAATTACACGATTTAAGGGGCTAGGAGAGATTTCTCCGGATGAATTCAAGAATTTTATTGGCGAAGACATGCGATTAGAACCAGTCATCATCGGAAAAGAATCTATAAATGAATTATTGAGTTTTTACATGGGGAAAAATACACCGACAAGACAGGAATTTATCATTGAAAACCTGAAAGTAGAATTAGATATTGAAGACGAGGCAGCCGCCTAAGAATAACGAACATGGCAGAAAACGAAGAAGATCAAATCAACGAAGAGTGGCAAGAAGGACAAAACCTGGAGAATGGAGATGAAACCAATGAGGTTTCTGAAGGGCTAGGCAATGTGATTCAAGTTTCTGGAATGTACAACGAATGGTTCCTAGACTATGCATCGTACGTGATTTTGGAAAGAGCAGTGCCGCATGTTAACGATGGCTTAAAACCTGTACAACGCCGTATTCTTCACTCATTAAAAGAGTTAGACGATGGGCGTTACCACAAGGTGGCGAATGTGATTGGGAACACGATGAAGTATCACCCACACGGAGATGCTTCTATCGGAGATGCGATGGTTCAAATTGGGCAGAAAGATTTAATGTTGGATTGTCAAGGAAACTGGGGGAATATTTTAACAGGAGATAGAGCAGCAGCACCAAGATATATTGAGGTAAGACTCTCAAAATTTGCCTTAGATGTAGCCTTTAATGCCAAAACAACCTACTGGGCAAGTTCTTACGACAGTAGAGGGAAAGAGCCAATTACCTTACCCATGAAATTTCCATTGCTGTTGGCGCAAGGAGTAGAAGGGATTGCAGTAGGCTTGGCCTGTAAGATTTTACCTCATAATTTCAACGAACTAATTGATGCTTCTATTGGTCTTTTAAAAGGAAAGAAGTCCAATATTTTACCAGACTTTTTGACTGGAGGTATGGCTGACTTTTCTAACTACAACAACGGATTAAGAGGTGGACGTATTCGTGTTCGAGCAAAGGTTGCTCAATTCGATAAAAAGACCTTGGTTATTACAGAGTTGCCTTTTGGCTCTACCACTACTACCTTGATCGACACAGTATTGAAAGCCAACGAGAAAGGTAAGATCAAGATCAAGAAAATTGAAGACAATACAGCAGAAAATGTAGAGATTTTGATACATCTACCGCCAAACGTTTCTCCAGATAAAACCATAGATGCTTTGTATGCATTTACTGGTTGTGAAATTTCTATTTCGCCTAACTCGTGTATCATTCAAGACGATAAGCCTCATTTTATGGGGATAAACGAAATCTTAAGCATATGTACAACTGAGACTAAAGAGTTGCTGCGCAGAGAACTTGAGATTCGAAAAGGAGAACTAGAAGAACAATGGCATTTTGCCTCCTTAGAAAAGATTTTCATCGAGAATAGAATCTATCGAGACATAGAGGAACAGGAAACTTTAAAAGGAATTTTTAAAGCTGTTTATGATGGCTTAAAACCACCTACCAAGCATTTGTTAAGAGCCGTAACAGATGATGATATAAATCGTTTATTAGAGATTAGAATTAAGCGAATTTCTAAGTTCGATAGTTTTAAGGCAGATGAATTGATTAAAAGAATTGAAGATGAGATTGTAGAAATCAAACATTATTTAGCGAACCTAACCGAATTCGCGATTGCTTATTTTAAGCGAATTAAAGAAAAGCACGGGAAAGGAAGAGAAAGGAAGACAGAAATTAAGTCTTTTGAAAATATTGATGCGACAAAAGTTGCAGTGGCAAACACCAAACTGTATGTGAATATGGAAGAGGGGTTTATAGGTCACGGTTTAAAAAGAACAGAGTCAGAGTTTGTTGCAGACTGTTCTGATATAGATGATATTATCATTTTTAGAGAAGATGGTAAAATGATGGTGCAAAAGATTCAATCTAAGTCTTTTGTTGGGAAAAATATCATTCATGTTGGAGTGTGGAAAAAGGGTGATAAGCGAACCACTTATAACATGATTTATCTGGATGGTAAGGCAGGGAAGTCAATGGTAAAGCGTTTTCCAGTAACTTCAATTACACGAGATAAAGAATACGATTTAACAGCAGGAACCACAGGCTCTAAAACCTTGTATTTTTCTGCAAACCCAAATGGTGAAGCAGAAGTGGTTCAAGTTGTTTTAAGACCAAAACCAAAATTGAAGAAGTTGAAGTTTGATTTTGACTTTGCGGAATTGGCGATTAAAGGAAGAGCTGCAAAGGGCAATACTTTGAATAAAAACTTAGTGAGTAAGATCAAGTTGAAAGAAGAAGGTTCATCTACTTTAAGTGCGCGTAAAATATGGTTCGATGATACTGTTCACCGAATTAACACAGAAGGTAGAGGGGAATTATTGGGCGAGTTTAAAGCAGAAGATAAGATTTTGACCATTACTCAATCGGGAAATTATAAGCTTGCAAATACAACTGTTTCTACCCATTTTGAAGAAGACTTAATTGTTATTGAAAAATGGAACCCGCTAAAGCCGATCACTGCCATACATTTTGATGGGGAGAAGGCAGACTTCTATGCTAAACGTTTCTTAGTGGATAATACAGATAAGAAAACCCTTTTTATAACAGAACACGAAAAGAGTTTCTTAGAATTAGTCTCAACAGATCATCATACAGTGATCGATATTTCTTTTAGTAAACCAAGAGGGAAAGATGCCAAAGAAAATGAACAATTAAATTTATTGGACTTCATCTCCGTTAAAGGTATGAAGGCATTGGGGAATAAGTTGAGTTATGATAAAATAAAATCGATAGATCGAATTGCGAGTGAAGCCGCTGCTGAATTTATTGGAATTAGCTTGCAAGATCTAGAGCAAGACTTTTATCCTGGAGAAGTTGTCCTTGAGGTCGCTGCGCAGGAAGAGGAAGGTGAAGTTGATGTTAAGAGTGAGGAGTCAGACGCTGTATCTTCTGAAGTAATAGTGGTTACAGACATTGATGAGGCTATCAATATACCGATAGAGATAGAGGCTGTTGTTGAGAAGCCTGTTGTTCCTGATGTAGTTATTCCTGTCGAAAAGCTAAAAGAGAAGAAGCCAAAAGAGAAAAAACCTAATGAAGATCCGAAAGATGACCCGTCAGATGAAGCACCCCAAATGGATCTATTTTCATAATTTGAGTCTATGGTTACCATTATTATAATTGTCATTACTGTTCTTTTTTCTTACAAAGGCTTTCAAGATAAAAGTTTCTTCTATAAATATGACTTTTCTCCTTACCAAGTAAAATATAGAAAGGAAGTATATCGATTTCTTAGCCATGCATTCTTACACGCAGATTGGGGGCATTTGTTCTTTAATATGTTTGTGTTGTATAATTTTGGAACAACGGCAAATGATGTATTCTCTTTCTATTCCGGGCCGTCGCTTGGAACATTTTATTTTGTACTATTATACTTTGGAGGAATAATATTTGCAACTTTAACAAGCTATAAAAAACACCAAGAAAATGTAAACTATCACTCTATAGGAGCATCTGGGGCAGTTTCGGCTGTGCTGTTTTCATACATTGTCTTTCTTCCAGTGGCAGAATTGCATTTACTACTGTTTCCATTTTTTGGACTACCTTCTGTTGTCTGGGGAGTTGCCTATTTACTTTACGAACAATATCAATCCAAAAAGAAAGGCGACCATATCAATCATGATGCACATATAGCAGGAGCCTTGTTTGGGGTTATTTTTACAGTATTGACTAATCCTTCTGCTGCCATTAATTTCGTTAGTCAAATACTAGAATACTTTAATTAAATGTCTCCTAATTACGTATGTTACGATAATAAATTTTATGTTGAAGATCAGGCGATCTTTAGGTTGAATAGAGCCATGAAGTTTGGAGATGGTGTATTTGAAACAATTAGGATTATAAACGGACAAGCGAAATATTTAGAATTTCATTTTGAACGATTAAAAAGAGGCTTAGAACTTCTTGAAATTAACTGTACTTCCAGTGAGCTTGATCAACTTGAAGTCTGTGTTTCTCAGTTAATTATTAAGAATGAAATTGAAAAAGGAGGCATTCTTAGAATTATTGCCCAAAGAGCAGGTTTGGGGAAATATACTCCCAAAACAAATCGTGTTTTTTTTTATATAGAATCAGAACGATTAAGAATAAATAGTTATGAGTTAAATAAAAAAGGACTTAAACTTGGCATTTCCCAAAAAGTCAAAATTGATTATTCAAAATTTTCAGAACATAAAACTTTGAATGCTATACCTTATGTTTTGGCAGCCAAAGAAAAATATGAAGGGCAATTTGATGAGCTTGTTTATTAAATTCTCATGGAAGAATTGTTGAAGCCACATCTTCGAATATATTTCTTGTTATAAAAGGAGTGGTTTATTCCCCTCCTTCAGAGGAAGGAGGAGTTTCAGGAGTAATGAAAAGGGTTGTTCTAAATAAACTGAGTCAAATTGGAGTTAACTACCAAGAAAAACACTTGAAAGTATCTGATCTAAAACTAGCAGATGAGGTATTTGTTACTAATTCTATTGACGGCGTTAAATGGGTATCTTCTTATCAGTCAAAGCGATATTTTAAAAAAATTTCTTCTCAATTACTGAGAGCTATCAATTAGTTTTTGTAACGAACATTTTTATTGAACATATAGCGAGTGTGTTACGTATAAATAATATGAGTATTTATATAAGCTGTTAAGCTAAGCATAACATTTTTGGTCTTTATTTAAATAATTTGTCACTTAGAACACGATAAGCTGTGTTGAGAACTTAAGTGGCTTATCTCAGGAAGTGTGAATTTTAAAAGACTTACTATTGTAAGTTGAAATTGAGTAAAATAAAAAGTATATTAACGTAATAATCAGTTTGTTATGAAATCAGTGATAACAATTTTATTGATAGTATTTGGTCTGTTAGGATTAAATGCACAGGTATTGCACGATAATTCGTGTAGTGCAATTAGCACAAACTATAGTTTAGATTGGGATGCGGCACCTGGTGCAGGTCAATTTAATTGGTTAGCACAGGGAGCGACAAGTTTCACTGCCTCTAACATTCAGGGCTCTGGGAATGATATTGCTTTTACAGTAAGTGGAGCAACAGCGACCTTAACTACTGAGAATGGAATTAGTACACCAGGAATTACGAATTCGTTAAGTGGAGGAGCAGATGCATTACACATTTCATCTACGGGACTGACTTCTACAGAGGAGATTGAATTAACAATGACTTTCACTCCGGCATTAGCTGGAAACATCTCTTTCGATATTTATAATGTAATTGAGTTATTAGGAGGAGGTGCAGGAGGTCAACAAATAGAAATATATGGATTGACGACTGGCGGATTTGCATTAGTACCTGAATTGGCGGATAATGGAACTCCATCTTGGGAATCGGAAGGTCCTGGAGTGATCGATGGAAATGCAACAAGTACAGCAGGAACAAATGATCGGGTTGGTGTAAACTTTAAAAGTATTTCTGATATCTCTACAATTCATATTATTATGAGGAGATGTTCAGGTTGTGGAAATGCTGCAAATACAGAATTTGCAATAGGTGATATAGATATATGTTTAACACCCGATACCGATCAAGATGGAATTGCAGATACACAAGATGAAGATACAGATAATGATGGGATTCTAGATATAGTTGAGAAGTGTCCAACATCGGCTAGGTCATTGGCTGATTGGGACAACTATACCTATACAAATGGAGATATATCGAATACATATGCTCTTCCAGATGGAACAAACATGACTGTAGCTATTTCTTCAAATGGAGCGTCGATTGTTGCAGGAGAAACGAATTCAAACTTAACAGGAGGAGTCGGAGCGGGAACAGTTGGTTTGTATTTGAATGGAAATCAGAATCTACAAGTAAATAGCATTGATGTAAACTTTAAGTGGGATCAAGCGATTGATAGTCTGGAGTACACTATTTTTGATGTAGATCAATTGGGAGGACAATACATAGATTCTATAACAATTATTGGATTTTTTGATGGATTTGTAGTATTTCCGGCATTAACCGGGAGTGCGAATAATACTGCAACGACAAACCGAGCAGTAGGAAATGTAAGTACAGCAGATAATTTAGCAACAGCGAATTTAGATGTGGTTTTTTCTGAACCAATAGATAGCATGGTGATCTTTTATGGGAATGCTTCATCTGCTCCAGCAGCACCAGGGAATCAATGGATCACAATTCATGATTTTTCTTACATTGGAGATTGTGGAAGCATCGATTCTGATGGTGACGGAATAGCTGATTATTTGGATATCGATGCAGATAACGATGGAATTCTTGATTACATTGAATGGCAGGGATCTACGGCAACCCCATTAGCCCCTTCGGGATCTGATGCCGATATGGATGGGATAGATAATAATTTTGAAAATGCTCCTACACCTGTAGATACGGATGGAGACGGAATTCCTGATTTTCAAGATCCGGATTCTGATAACGATGGAGATTTAGATATTCTAGAAGGCTGGGATACCAATAACAACGGTACGGCCAATACTGTTCCCGCCGGTACCGATACCGATACTGATGGTTTGGATGACAATTTTGATGTACAGGCAGGGTTTAACTCTACTACGAATGTTACGAATAACGGTCAGACTTCTTCTTCCTTTCCCAATTTAGATGAAGCTTTAACAGATGAACGCGACTGGCGAGAGGATAATGACTTTGATGGCGATGGAATTCAAAATTATGCAGATATTGATGATGATAATGATGGGATTTTAGATGTAGATGAAGGAAAAGGAACCAATAACCCTAGTGGAGATGAAGATGGAGATGGGATCCAAAACTGGTCAGATGTAACAGATAATGGAAATGGAGGAGACGGTAGTACTTCAGATTATACAGATGGAAATGCAGATGGGATACCAGATGTATATGACGCTGATAACGATGGACAACCGAACCATTTAGATTTAGATGCAGATGGAGATGGAATTGCAGATATTATAGAAGCAGGAGGCGTAGATACTGATGGAAACGGAATTGTAGATGGAACTTTTACAGATACCGATGCAGATGGATGGTCGAATACTTTTGACAGTGATGATGGAGGAACAGCATTAACAGATGTAGACCAGGATTCCGATGGATTTCAAAATCATTTAGACATCGATGCAGATGATGATGGAATTGTAGATTTAATAGAATCACAATCCTCAACTGGAACCCCGATAGTGCCAAGTGGAGCGGATTCAGATGGAGATGGGATTGATAATAATTTTGATACAGACTTAGCAGGAATTCTAACGACTCCTGTAAATATTGATGGTACCGACAATCCTGATTATTTAGATACAGACTCTGATAACGATGGAGATCTAGATGTTCTAGAGGGATGGGATACGAACAATAATGGAACCGCAAACACATTACCAGCAGGAACAGATACTGACAATGATGGATTAGATGATAATTTTGATAATATAGCTGGACAGAATACCACTACTAACATCACAAATAATGGACAAACCTCTAATACATTTCCAAATCTGGATAATGCAGGAACATCTGAATTAGATTGGAGAGAAATAGACCGAACAACCGATAATGATGGAGATGGAATAGACGATTCAATCGATATTGACGATGATAATGATGGGATTTTAGATACGGATGAAAGTTGTGGTGGCGGAGCAGCACCGTCGAGTGACATCCAGATTGATATAGATTTAGATCAATATGAAAACGAAACTTCATGGACCTTAGTTGATCCTCAGGGTACAACTGTATTGTCGGGTGGCACTTATGTTAATGGAGATGAGTTAATTAGCGTAAGTACTACAACAACTTTAGCAGGTCGATGGGTATTTACTATTGATGATACTTTTGGAGATGGATTTACGAATGGAACTGGAGGGTCAAATTCAAATGGGATATCTAGTTATACCTTAACTCTAGATGGTGTAGTTTCTTATACATCAGGAAACAACCCTGCTTTTGGAGCTGGAGAATCCCGAAATATTGACGTAGGGTTAGGGTTAACTTACCCTGGGTCAGTGACTTCTCAAACTGGAGTTGGAAACAATGGAAATGTAACCGGTTCTCCAGATGGAG
>JAESST010000096.1 GCA_016763995.1 Flavobacteriales bacterium
CAATGAATATGGCACACAGGAGTGGCGTTTCGCTATTGTCAAGGCTGCAGAACCAAAACAGCAGATAAACCGTTTTACGGGTATCCAGCCGGGCGGCGAAATACTTCTGGCAACAAGTGGAAGCACCAAAGTCAAACGGGTGCTTGTACAGATTGATCTGCTGGAAACCGATGGGTTTGATCCATCAATTGTCTCGCCCGCCTACTATCGGCACCTCCACAATCGAACGACGATTGGTCGGCCTGTTCGACAATATTCATCTGTGCAGCATGAGGCATATTTGGCCGCGCGGAAGGTGTTGGCATGAAGTGGTTTCCCTTAATCGGCATATCAATTCCAGTTATCGCGATGGCTGTTGCATCAGCTTTCGATTTGCCCACGAAGCTCGTTTATAACGCATCAGCAAGTGCGCCGATTGGTTTTTATTGGATCGATCGGGCACCTTTTTTGCGGGGTGATACAGTCCTAGTTAAGTTGCCTGAACACGTTCGAATCCTCGTCGAATTCCGGCAATATCTACCTCCAAAAGTTCCGTTGCTCAAACGGGTTATAGGCATTGTGGGTGACAAAATTTGCCGTGAAGGACGGAGGATTTTGCTCAACGATTTCAGTGTTGTAGGTGCTCGACTTGCAGATAAGCAGGGTCGAAGACTACCACAATGGAGTGGCTGTACCATTCTTGGCGCAGATAAGTTCTTCCTGCTTCAAAAGCACCCGAAGTCGTTTGATAGCAGATATTTTGGCCCCGTTGACCGGACCTTGATCATCGGCAGAGCGAGGAAATTACGGGTTTTCTGAATAAAGGGCGGGCCAAATTGATCCAGTTTTATCAGGCGAATTAAGCGGTGAGAGTTCAAAATTTATGAGGGCAAGATAAAAGGTGATGGTGCAAAGCACCTTCCACCCCAGTCTGCACATCGGATTTGCTTGCACACGGTCCAAAACCCCATGTGCAGGCGATCAACATTAAGATGTTGATTTAATTATAGGATAGGTGGTGCAAGGAACAATAAGGGGTTTTTCACCGCGCTCGCACCACTATATCACCAGGTAATCATGGCACGTAACAACGACGACATATTCAAACCGAATCTCGGGCGCATTCACAGCCTGGGCGGTGCTCGCGCCAAGACCTACGTTAATCGCGTACTCCAACAGATATCGGCGGCGGGTAAGAGCGGTTTTGGAACAGGTACTACATCAAGATCGTTTTCCGGCTACCGGATCGGGCGCGGCAACAACGCACTCCGTCACCGCCGGGCCGGACACAATTTCGGACCGTCCTATCGGCGTGTGGTCATCAAGACGCGGATTACAAAGTTCAACAGTGGCGGCCCAAAAAGTGGAATTGGCGCGGCCCGCGCTCATTTGCGCTACATTCAGCGTGACGGCGTTGCCAAGGAGAACGAGCCGGGTCAGCTCTATGACGCCGCGCATGACGAAAAGGATAGTAAAACATTCCTCGAACGCAGCGAAGGCGACCGTCATCAGTTCCGCTTCATCGTCTCGCCAGAAGACGCCACGGAGTTGGCGGACCTCAAACCTTTCGTGCGCGACCTGATGCAGGCAATGGAAAAGGACCTTGATACACGGCTCGACTGGGTGGCGGTCGATCATTACAATACGGAGCACCCGCACACCCATATTGTGCTGTGCGGCAAGGACGAGCTAGGCAAGGATCTGGTCATTGCCCGCGATTACATCACCCATGGTATGCGCCGGAGGGCCAGCGAAATTTTAACGCTGGAACTGGGACCGCAAACGATACGCGAGATCGTCGACAAGTTCCGGCGGCAGGTCGATCAGGACCGCTTCACCGATCTTGACCGCGAGCTGGTTCGCGATGCGGTGGACGGCGTCATCGAAACGGCAGTCAAACCTTCGCCTCCGGCGGACCGGTTCAAGCACGCCATGCGCATGGGTCGCTTGCGCCATCTTGAGCGAAAGGGACTGGCGCGAGAAATTAGAGGTGGCGAATGGGAACTCTCGCCCAAACTGAAAACGACGCTCAGGCGTGCCGGCGAGCGCGGCGATATCATCAAAACCATGCACCGGAGCTTGAAGCAGGCGGGCCTTGATGCAGGCGCGTCCGAGTTCGCTATTTATGATCCACATGATGAGCGTGCCGGGATCGTCACCGGGCGAATCATAGATCGCGGTTTGCATGATGAACTGAATGATGGCCACTACATCCTTGTCGATGCCGCTGATGGTCGTGTCCATCACATCGCGCTCGATCCAAAACAGGATATGGATGATTTACCCAAGGGTGCCATTGTTGAAGCCCATCCGGCATCGAACAAGTTGAAACCATCCGACCGTGTGATCAATGAGATCGCTGGCCGCAATAACGGACTGTATTCCCCGGACGCACACGCAAACCATGACCCGAGCGCATCGCGAGAATTCATTCAGGCGCATGTGCGTCGGCTGGAGGCATTACGGCGCATGAACGTGGTGCGCCGGTTTGCTGACGGCTCGTGGGAAATACCGGAAGACTTTTCTGACCGGATCGCAGAGCAGCAACAGGCAACTGGTCGCTACCCCGGGCGGGTCAACACGTTGTCAAGTTTCTCGCTGGAGCGACAGGTCAATTCCGAAGGTGCCACATGGCTGGATCGACAACTGGTGTCACCGGATCAATTGTCGGTGCGCAGTTCCCGGTTTGGCAGGGCGGCGGTGTTTGGAAAGGCGGCAGTAGCGGCGCTGCAAAGACGGCGAAACTACCTGGTCGAACAAGGATTGGCCGAAGAACGAAACGGGACAATCCGCTATCGGAGAAATCTGTTGAACACGCTGCGACAACGAGAGCTTCAAATGGCAGGCGAAAAGATCGCAATGGAAAGCAAGGCAATCTTCATTCATACTTCAAATGGCGAACGCTTCGAGGGCATCTATCGTAAGCCCGTCCATCTCGCCAGCGGTAAATTCGCCATCATCGAAAAGTCGAAGGAGTTTGCGCTTGTTCCATGGCGACCAGCGCTGGAACGCCAGCGCGGGAAGACGGTTGTCGGTACGATACGCGGCGCATCGGTGTCCTTCGAGTTTGGCAAAAAACGCAGCATGGGGATTGGGTGAAGCCGCACGGAGTGTAACCTGTACCCAGACATGAAAATTTGTTATGGCTTCGCAATGAACACGACTCTTTTGGCACAGTGGCAATCAAACTCCGAGACAAACACGACTGCAATCGTGATACCCGACGGTTGCCGTGATCTCATCATGCGGATGTCCCCGGGAAAGACGCCGTATTGGTTTGTATCTTCGTTGGGGAGCTGTACTTATACGGTTTCGATTAAGGCTGGTGTTTTCATGCAGGGGTTTCGGTTGAAACCCGGTGTCCGGATAGACGAAGAGCGATTGTTGGCATCTATCCAAAATCAAAATATTGAGTTTGAAGATGTCTACTGTCGGCTGGCAAGTTCCGTTCATCTGTCACCATCTGTCAGCGAGGCGCTCGATTGTTTGGCTTCTGATGTCGGCTCGGTTGCGCGGGCGGCGCGTGAGCTTGGAGTGGGTCAGAGGAGTCTGCAAAGATTGCTGACAAGAGAAACGGGCCAACCGCCAGTATACTGGATGCTGTTGGCGCGCGTCAGGAAATCAGCACGGGCAGTGCTTGGACCGCGACCTCTTGCAGAAATTGCGGTGAATCACCGCTATGCCGATCAGGCACATATGAGTCGGGAGTTTAAACGTTGGCTGAATATCAGCCCATTAAAAACTAAGTTTGAAATTGAAGTGCTAAAACAACTGAGCCAACCCGGATATAGCTAAGACCTTTTCGGCCTTCTCCTACGTCGCCTGTTTGACGAAAAAATCAAATTGCTTGTCGTCTATATCCGCAATCGTTCTAAGTTTTAGATGGCGCCTAGATTTTCCTGCCCCCTCCAGGAGGTTGAGTGGGTCATCAAATTCAAACCCTTTGCTAAATTCAAAGGAGACATGTTTTTTGCTCACAAAGGCGCCGCCGAAATCGTCACTTAGTGAGAACATAATCCCGCCATACATTATTCTCTCGTCAACTTCCGGATAAGTATCAAAAACTATTTTCCGTAATTTTTTCAGGATGAGAAATTTCTCATCATCAGTATCAGCGATGTCGTCAATAAATTTCTTCACCTGTTCATTTCTGGGTTTTTTCACAATGCTTTCCTCCAAAAAAACAGGTTGGCGTATTGTATGTGATGGCCCAATACAATGGATCAAAAACAACGAATAGAAAATGTCCTGAAGATCCGGTCAGACTGGACAACACTCCCTTAGCCGCCAACAGGCGTGCATATTTCGATCAGATACCCATTCTTGTCGGAGACATAGGCAGTGGTTTGCCCCCATGGCATATCCTCAGGTTTCTGAACAAGTTTTGCACCTGCTGCTAAGGCCTTGGCAATGCCCGCCGGCACATCATCGGTCTCGAACGCAATCTCGAATGTTGGGTTGTCGGGCGCAGCGCGAGTTGGGGACTTGCCCAAACTCTTCATGAGTTCGAACGACGAAAAGGATAACGTTGTCGCGCCGGTATCCAACTCGCCATAATCGCCGGTTTCGTGCAGCATTTTTTGTTCAAGGCCAAAGGCCTTGCAAAAAAACGCAAGTGTTTCTTCGACATTTTCCACGTAGAGAATTGTATACTTGAAATTCATATCCTTGACCTTCGATATTACTTGTAGCAAGCTGAGCGCCTACCTAAGACCATAAATCTTGCAAAGTTCACTTGTCTTGAAGATATGCGACAGATAATCGGAGTGGGGGCGGTTGAAGGCTCAACCGCCCGGTTGGCGAGTAAACTGCGGGAAGGAGTACTAGCCGGAAATCTTAGGGATTGTCGGCACAAAATACACTCAATGTATTTATTGCAGCGCCTTGAGAACCGCATCTTTGATCTCTTTAGTCTGGCGGTCCCGGCGCGCGCCGCCGTCCTTGAGCGTGATTTGCCCGGAGTGGAATTCACTCTCTCCAGAGCTTTTGCTGTAGGCGAGTTCGAGAAAGGCCCCGCCTGGGGCGCCATGGGCGGCGTCAGGCGGTGACGCCAGCCAGTAGAGTCTTGGCAGATTGTCCGGCGTGAGACCGAGTGATGTGCGCTCGAAATCAGGTTTCCCATAAAGGTCAACAGCGGTTTCGCTGAGATCGGCATAGCTGATCGACGGATCATTGAGCCGGTAGGTGATCGAATTGACTTCCGGGCCGTTGGGTAACGCGACAAATAGGAGGATCATGATTTCGGTTCTGGTCTCAAATTGCATCAATCCGCCTTTGGGGACAGGACCGGATATCTCATCGAGCGCATTTTTGACGATATCGCCGAAGGATGCCGGTTGGTTGCCAATCTTTTTTTTGTAACCACGCTCAACAAGTTCGCCGCGCGCGTCGTCTAACGACATGCCGAGTTCTATGCCATGTACATTGAGCGATTCCGGATCGGTTGCTTGCGCCGTTTGGGTCAGCATCACTGCGGCGGCGAATGAGAGAGCAAAAAGGCGCATACCGTATTTCCCTTGGTCTGATTTGGTGGGCGATTCGCAAATTCCATCCAATGAATATTGCCGTAATCGGGCCGATCCAATGTTATGCAAGACTATACCAAATCAGCATCACAAAAATTACCTGTGGTGTTTCTGGATAAAGTTTCATCTTGTTGGCGAATGCTTCCCCACACTTGATTTCATGGATCATGTTGGAAGTGAAGCCATTGAAATAATTTAATATTTGTCGCGATCTGTCGTCGATGTTCACCGGGATTCTATCCCTCAATCGACAGCAGATTTATGACACCTAGCAAACTTCTCTACGGCCAGATTGTTCTCACCTTCGCTATTATCATTGGCGCGGTGTGGGGGGCGACGCAGTGGGCGGCTCATATGCTGGGCTATCAGGCTCGTCTTGGTCCGGCCTGGTTCGAGATTGCTGATTATCCGATTTACATTCCGTGGCGGCTGTTTGAATGGTGGTATGCCTATGAGGCCTATGCACCAGCGATCTTTGACAAAGCAGGTGCGGTAGCAGCGGGTGGCGGGATTGTCGGCGTCATCGTTGCAATTGCCGGTTCGTTGTGGCGCGCCCGGCAGAACCAGTTGGTTACGACTTATGGGTCGTCACGATGGGCGAGCAAGGACGAAATCTCTAAATCCGGCCTGTTCGATCCAAAGGGTGTTTTTCTCGGCAGGCTGAATGGCAATTATCTGCGCCATGACGGCCCAGAGCATGTCATGTGCTTTGCGCCGACACGCTCAGGCAAGGGTGTCGGGCTGGTTATCCCGACTTTGCTCAGCTGGACTGGTTCCGCTGTAATTCACGATATTAAGGGCGAAAACTGGCAACTGACAGCTGGGTGGCGTTCAAAATTCTCTCATTGTCTGCTGTTCAATCCCACCGATCCGGCAAGTGCCAAATACAATCCGCTGCTGGAAGTGCGCAAAGGCCGCCATGAGGTCCGCGATGTTCAGAACATCGCTGATATTCTGGTTGATCCTGAAGGCGCGTTGGAGCGGCGTAACCATTGGGAGAAGACCAGTCATTCATTGCTCGTTGGCGTGATCCTGCATGTTCTTTATGCCGAAGAACAAAAGACACTTTCCTATGTGGCTGTTTTTCTCTCTGACCCGTCCCGTTCTTTTGAGCGAACGCTACGGGTGATGATGAACACCAATCATCTTGGTACAAAAGCCGCGCCAAATGTCCACCCTGTGGTCGCCCAGGCGGCGCGGGAGCTGCTCAATAAATCCGAAAACGAACGTTCCGGTGTTCTTTCAACGGCTATGTCTTTTCTCGGGCTTTACCGCGATCCAACCGTGGCAGAAACGACCAGTGCCTGCGAATGGCGGATTGCTGATCTGATGGATGCGGAGCGCCCGGTTTCGCTCTATCTGGTTATTCCGCCTTCTGACATCTCCCGGACCAAGCCACTGGTGCGCCTGATCCTCAATCAAATCGGACGCCGATTGACGGAAAAGCTCGAAGGCCAGGATGGCAAACACCACCGCCACCAGCTCTTGATGATGCTGGATGAGTTTCCGGCGCTCGGGCGGCTCGACTTTTTCGAAAGTGCACTCGCCTTCATGGCTGGCTACGGCATTCGCGCATTTCTGATCGCGCAATCCCTAAATCAAATCTCCAAAGCCTATGGCGAGAACAACGCAATTCTCGATAATTGCCATGTGCGGATTGCCTTCGCCACCAATGATGAGCGCACGGCAACGCTGCTCGCGCTAGCCGCCTGAGCAGGAGCGGCCAGTGTTTGCATAAATTGATCGACGTGGGACAGAG
>JAESST010000097.1 GCA_016763995.1 Flavobacteriales bacterium
GATGTGCCAGCAGGAGTGAATTCAAAAGATGCTTTAAAACACATTAAATTAATAACAATTATTAATGATGTGTCTTTAAGAAATTTAATCCCTAATGAACTATTTAAACAATTTGGTTTTTATCAATCGAAACCTTGGACAACATTTGCTCCAGTAGTTGTTACACCAGACGAATTAAATGATAGTTGGAAAGACGGAAAACTACATTTACCATTAGATTCGACCTTAAACGGAAAACTTATTGGTTCCCCAAATGCTGGAATTGATATGACATTTGATTTTGGTCAATTAATAGCACACGCGTCTAAAACTCGTTCATTAATGGCAGGAACAGTTATAGGTTCCGGAACAGTTGCAAACCAAGGAAGTCCAAATGGCTCAAGTTGTTTAGCTGAAGTTAGATGTTTGGAAATAATAAAAGACGGCAAAGCTTCTACTCCATTTATGAGCTTTGGAGACAGAATCGAAGTGGAAATGAATGACAAAGAAGGTAAATCGATTTTTGGAAAAATAAATCAAGTAGTTAAAGAATATAAAAAATAACGATTGACAACAAAACTTATGAGCAATAGCGCCCTTTGGGATACTACTGCACATAACCGAACGTTAGGACTGGACAACAACAACAGGAAAAATGAGAAGATTTGGAATTATATTGACAATGATTTTTGCTATTATTTGTATTAGTTGTAATTCGGATAAATCAAAAACCAAAGCCGTAAATCAAGAAGTCAATCTTGCCGAAAATAGAACGGACACGTTAACAAAATACTTAAAACCATTTAATTCAGAATTGCCGACAATTGGACTTTTAATGTATAATGGAGTTCTTCAAAGCGAAGTCATTGCAACATCTGACGTTTTCACAAAGCAGACCGAAGATAGTAAACAGCTTTTTAATGTAATCACGATTGCGGAAACTGAAAACCCAATCACGACCGAAGAGGGAATGAGATTTCTTCCCGATTATACGTTTAAAAGTTGCCCGAAATTAACAGCTTTATTCGTGCCTAGTGCTTACGATATGTACGCTCAAGTTCATAACGAGAATATTGTAAATTTTATAAAAGAAAGAAACAAGGAAACAGAATATATTGTGAGCAATTGTGCAGGAGCGCAACTAATCGGAAAATCTGGAATAGCTGATGGACACAAAATTGTGACATGGATTGGTGGGGGTGTACAATTACAACAGGATTATCCCAATTTAAAAGTTCAAAACGATAGTTTGGTGATTTTTGTAGAAGACGGAAAGTTCAGTTCCTCGAACGGAAATTTGGCGAGTTATATTTCCGCATTGAACTTATTGGAAAAAATAACCAATTCGGAACATAGAAAGTTTGTCGAAAGTTATTTGTATCTCGACCAACTTCAAAATTGGAAGAAATAAAGTACTGTTGGCAACAATGGTGAGCCTTGTACAAGCCAATAATTCATCTAAAAACCTTTCAAATAAACCCTTTTATACAAGCTGCTTCATCTTTCCAATTTAGAATCTTAGCTTTAGGAAGCAATTAGTTGATATAAAGGAAATAAACTTAGCTTTCACTTTATTTGGATGTTGTAGTGCATTTACCAAAAAACAATGATAATAGAACATAAAACAATAGAACTATTTGGTGAAAAGGTATTTGAAAAGGTAGTTGTTTCAGAAAAATTGAAAACCCACAATCCGTTACCAAATGAAGGTTGTTTTTTTTACATATTAGATGGCATAAACCATTCAATTTCTGAAACACAAAACGTTATCCTGAAAAAAAATGAAGGCGTGTTAATGAAGTGCGGAAACTATTTGTACCAAGGAATTCCAGACAAAAAATCGAAACAATTAAGTTTTATTGCAATTCATATTTTGCCTGAAATAATTGAGAAAATTTACGCTATAAACTCTCCTATACTTTCAAAAAATAATTCAACATCAAACGAATTTTCTAATTTATCAGCAATCAGGGCGAATGAATTTATAAAAAACTATATAGAGAGTATATTGCTTTACTTCGAAAAGCCTGAAATGATTAACGAATCATTAATGACTATAAAGTTTAAGGAGTTTATTGAGTTAATGCTCCACACTAGAAATGCTCCAGAGATTAAACATATTATACAAAATCTCTTTAAAACAAATACTATTGCTTTTAAAGAAATCGTAAAAGCGCATATATTTTCAGAAATTACAATAGAGGACTTAGCTATGCTTACGAATTGTAGTTTAGCCACTTTTAAAAGGAAATTCAAAGAGTATTTTAATGATACTCCGCAAAACTATTTCGTAAACAAAAGATTAGAGCAGAGTGCAAATCAATTAAGATATTCTGATAAGAACATTGGGGAAATAGCGTTTGATTGTTTATTCAAAAACACGTCACATTTCTCTACTGTTTTTAATAAAAAGTACGCTATCTCTCCGTCTCAATACAGAAAGAGCTTCAAACAATAGTAATTGAACTTTTAAGAAAACTCTTTTGGGTTTATTTAGCCTTGCTTTGTAGAACACTAATATTAGTGGTAAACAAAACATAGAAATGAACAAAAATATTTTGACTGCAAATGATTGGTTTAATCAAGGAAAAAGGATAGCCTATAATCATAAAAAGAAAGAACTTCACAAACAGAATAATAGCAGAACAAATACATTAAAAGTATTTCATCGAATTGAGAATGATGATTTAAAAAGTGATTATTGCATTACCATGTTACCTGGATTTCCTGATGGTTCGTTCGGTTGGGTAAATACCGAAAATTTGTTAAACAAAGTAAATAAAAGTAAACGTATTTATATTGAATATGTAGGGCAAGGAGATTCTGATAAGCCAAAAGACTATAATTATAGTATTAAAGAACGAGCTAATTTAGTAGAGGCGATGTGGCAGTTTTATGGAATAAAGCATACGTTTATAGTTACTTTCGATTTTTCGTCATTAGTTGTTTTAGAGTTAGTAAGAAGGCAACAGGAAAATTTAAATGGAAACACTCAAATTACAAGAGTAATGATTGTAAATGGAGGTTTGTTTGCTGATGCACATTCTCATCCTCTTTTAACGACACCATTATTAAAAACTAAATTTGGGAAAATGGGAACGCTTATGGCGCAAAAATATCATTTTGCATTTAATATGATGATGAAAGATTTATGGTCAAAAGAGTATCGCATATCTAATGAAGAATTAAATCAAGTATTTGATGCTATAACTCGTAGAAATGGTGCAATATTCATGCATAATGGGGCAGGCTTTGTTGATGAACATAAAAAATATTCTGAGCGTTTAGATTTACTCAATATTTATAAAGAGATGCATAAAAAAGTTTCCTTTCATATAATCGGTAGTGAAAAAGACAAATTTGAACCAAATCAAATAGTAAAAGCTAAAGAACGATTAGGTAAATATAATTTAGACATAAGAATATTACCAGGAGGACACATGACAACGTCTGAACATCCAGATTTATTGGCAAATATAATTCAAGAATTAGACCAATAAAAAATGTAAAAAAACGCACTACAACAATGGTAACCGTTGCACAATCCAATAATTTGTCTAAAAACCTTTCAAATAAGCCCTTTTATACAAGCTACTTCAACTTTCCAATTTTAGAATCTTAGCTTTAGGAAGCAATTGGTTGATATAAAGGAAATAAACTTACCTTTCACTTTGTTCGAATGTTAGCTACAGTTAATTAAAGGATGAAAAGAAGAACATTTATAGAAAAATCAATTCTAACATATTTAGGACTAGTATTAAGTCCTACTCTGCTGGTCTCATGCAGAAAAGAAACTTTGTTCCCTGATTCAAATTTTTCCGGTAAAGTCATTATTATTGGAGCAGGAGCAGCAGGTTTATATGCTGGGTATATTTTAAAATCCAGAGGAATTGATTTTAAAATTATTGAAGCTTCAAATAGGACAGGAGGCAGACTTGGAAAAAAAAGTGATTTTGCAGACTATCCAATTGATTTAGGAGCACAATGGCTACATGGCCGCAATTCAATTTTAGGAGATCTGTCAAAAAGTACAGGAACAAAAATTACAAAAGACAATTCTGATTTAGTGTATTGGTTTAACAATCAAATCACCTCTTCTATCTCGGAAGATGTAGATAGCATTGTAAGCTCTAACAGTAATTTGCCGGATATCTCCTTTCTTGAATATGCTCAACAACAGGGCTTGGGTAACGAATATAAATATCTTGTTGAACAGATTGCAGGTGACTCCGGTGCTGATTCGTCAGATATATCAATTAAATGGAATGCTGTTGAAGAAGAAGGATGGAATTCTGGAGATACTGATTTTAAGTTTGAAGAATCCTTTTTTGATTTAATTGATAAAAATATAACAGAAGAAATCAAAGGATCTATTATACTCAACACTCCAATTACTAAAATCACCTATTCTGGAGAAAATGTTTTGCTTAACGATAAATTTGGAAATTCTTATCAAGGAGACAAAGTAATGCTTACAGTTCCTATCACTATTTTACAAGATGAGGATATAGAGTTTGAACCTGCATTACCTCAATCAAAAATTGACGCATTCAATAAAATTGGTATGGGAGCAGGTATGAAAGTGTTTTTAAAATTTAGCTCAAAATTTTATGATGAGAATATCGCTGGAGGTGAAATATGTGCTGCATATGTTGATGAGGTTGTTGGGAAAAACGGTTCGGATAATGTCCTTTTGGCATTTGTTATGGGACAGCAAGCCGAACACTTAACATCTTTAGGAAGTGATTTAGCCATTACGAACGCTCTTTTAACAGAGTTAGATGCTATGTATTCAGGGCAAGCAACAGTATCATTTATAAACTCGCATGTTGAAAATTGGACAACAAATCCATACATAAAAGGAGCGTATTCCTACAGTAAAGTAGGTATTGGAAATGCTAGAAGCATAGCCGCAAAATCAGTTAATAATAAACTCTTTTTTGCCGGTGAAGCAATGAATTTAAATGGTCATCACCAAACAGTTCACGGAGCAATTGAAACAGGTTATAGAGAAGTCATTAATATTTTGAAATCTTAAACATGAGAAATATCTTCGCTCTTCTTGCCTTTTTTCTTAGTAGCATGATTTATGGTCAAGATATAAGAGTTGAGTTCGGTTATAGTAATTTGTATTCTAAACAATTCGACCAATTAATTAAAACTTACAATTTTAGTCGACCGTTTTTACAAGAGCAGCAACCTTTACTAAGTCATGGCTTTCATTCTGGATTATCCTATCTCTTTAAATCTGAAAAAGTTTTAAAATCAGGAATAAATTTAAATTATTCATTAATCAGAAGCAGAGCTAAAAATAAAAATTTGGATGTGAAGCTCGCGTTCAATATGTTGGAGCTTGGATATTTTTTAAATTACCATAACAAAGATAAATTTGGTGATTTCTATTCAGAACTTGGGCTAAATTTAGTTTTAGGCCTCCTCAGTAAAAGACATAATAATCAGCCTTACCTTATAGATGATAAAAAAGTGAGGTCCTTCCAAGCCGGAATATCTCTTAATTTCAATATTGGATATATGATTGAACTTAACGATAAGTACAAAATTTTGCCATTTGTTGATTTTCATTATTCACCATATTTCATGGAAGGACAATCAGAAGTTGTTATTAATCAAACTAGTGATTTAATTGAGGAACAAGAGCAGTATAGTTCATTTTTGAAATTTTTTGCTGGTTTACGATTCTATCTGTCAAATAAAAAAGTGGCTAACAATAGTAAGCCTTTCACTAGTCAATAATTCAGCTAATAACCCCTTTCTATACAAGCTACTTCAACTTTCCAATTTTAGAAACAATTGGTTGGTATAAATGAAATAAACTTAACTTTCACTTTATTCGGATGTTGCCAGTAATTAAAATGATAAAAAACTCAATTCTTATTTTATCAGTAATAGCTTTTGCAAGCTGCAAAAGGATTTTACCTTCACAATTACACCAAGATTTATTGAATGAAAGTTTTATTTTAGTTAAACTCAATAGGATGCCAAATTTGTACAAATAAAGGCGCATCGCCAGTATAAGCGTATTGGCTGTATGGCTGATTTGGATTGTAGTATTACAAAAACCTATGGAAAACTCCCATAATCAATGAAGTCATTAAAAGATTTTTGTCCTATTACAAGCGAGCTGATAAAACAAAAAAATAGAAGGGTTAAATATTTCTTTGTTAACATGATTTTTATTTAAGGGATTAAGGACTACCACAAATAGGTAATCTTAACC
>JAESST010000098.1 GCA_016763995.1 Flavobacteriales bacterium
AATTAGGGATAAGTGCATATCCTCCCCAAAAATCAGGTCTCAGAACTTCTTTCCCTTCAAATTTCACTTCTAATTCTTTTATCTTCTCCTCTAAGCTTAACCTAGAATCTAGCTCATTACTTTGTGCTGAGGCCCACGCTCCTATTTGGCTGGCTCTGGGTCGAGTCTTAAAATAGTCATCTGAGAGCCTAGAATCCAACTTTTCGACACTAACATGTAACCTGATCTGACGATCCAAATCTGCCCAAAATATAGTTACTGCTGCTTTTGAATTTTTTAATAAATCTTCTGACTTTTTACTTTCATAGTTCGTGTAAAAATGAAGTGCATCTTCTGTGACGTCTCTAATCAGAACAACCCTAGAATCCGGTTGGTTATCTACTGAAGTGGAAAGAACAAATGCGTTTGCATCTTTTATTTTCTCTTGAACAGCAAGGTCGAGCCACTGTTTTAATAAATCGAAAGGGTTTTGGGGTACTTCTCTCTCGTCCAAGCTTCCATAGTCAAAATCTCTTCGTATATCACGCATACTCTTTCTAATATTCTCCACTTCTTTCAGTTTAAATAATTCTTCTAATATTGATAATTAATCTATTGTAAAGTTCCAATATTTTAAGAAGAAGAAAAAAAAATAGGCATAAAAAAGCCGACATGATTGCATATCGGCTTTTTACTAAGTTTTAGCTTACTAATTGTAACTAATTTCTGTAATCCGTGACAATTCTTCTCCTTTCTTGAAGCTTTTCATTTGTGTTAGTTGATTATCTTCATTGTACACATAAATAGCCTTGTGAGTTACTTTTGATTTCCTTTTGGATAAATAAGATGAGATACTCCCATTTTCATAGGTATAGATGGTTTCATATCTAGGCTTTCCTTTTCTATAATATGCATAAGCTAATGGTTTTTTATAAGAAAAGTCATACGTATATGTTGACGTTAATTCTTCTTTATCATTGTATCGTTGAACTTTTACAATAGCTGTATCCGAAGAACGATAGGTAGAAACTGTTTTATACGTCTTTCCTTTACCATTCAACGACTGATAAACTTTAACTAAGTAATCTCCATCAACTTCTTCCCATTTACAAACTTGAGTCACATCTTTCTTCTTTTCTAACTGTTCTCCTTCTTGTTTACAATCGTAAGTCCATTCTTTTTTTACTTTACCATTTGCTTTCAGTAATACAGAACGCTTTTTATCACATTCTGAATAGTATTCATAGATCCATTTGTAAGATAATTTCCCATTGGATTTGTGGGTTGTAGACATTTCTATACATCCTTCAGGTTTATAATTCCAATTTTTCGTATACTTTAATTTACCTCTTTGATATCGTTCCAACTTTAGCTTCTTGCCTTCTGTATTTCTTTCAATTTTTAGTTCTTCTTTTGGTTTCCCATTCTCTTTAAATTGCTTTACATGAAGCACATTTCCACGGTCGTCATAAGAGTTTTGACTTAACGTAAGCTCTTTTCCTTTTATTACTTTAGAGTACTTCGTTAGGTTCCCATTTGAATCATATTGTTTTTTATAGTGCAATTTCTTCTCATTTTTTATTCTTGTCGTCGTAATATCAACCGTTTTATTTTTTACTCCGGGTACATTGTAAACAATAGATTTGTTATGCCGCAGCCACCAAGTACTTTCATAATTATACTCGCCTTGAGCAAAGCTAGTTATTGTCAAAAAGGCTAACACCCCAGTAAGTAGATTCTTCATTTCTTTATTATTTAGTGATTACAATTGAAGAACACCAAACGGTAACAATTACAATTTATTGAACTTAATCTAAATCCTATTATAGTAGAGATTTTACTTTGTCTAATACTTCATCTACCGTAATCATTTTCATGCAAATGTTATCAGAACATGGAGAGAATCGATGATTAAATACGCTCACACATGGGCTACAAGCCAAATTCTTATAAATAACATGAACGTTATTTCCAAGGGGGGTGAAAAGCTTTGGAGTTTCAGGACCAAAAAGGACTATAATTTGAACATTAAACATGCTAGCAAAATGAGCAGGCCCACTATCATTTGTAACTAATACATCAGCAATTTGATAGAGAGCCATTAGTTCATCTAAAGTTGTTTTTCCAGCAAGGTTAATATAACTAGACTCCGGAATCTTGCTCGTCAATTTCTCTATCGCTATTCTTTCCTTTTCAACACCAGTAAAAACTAATAGTACATCGTTATAATGATCAGAAATCCTTTTTGCAAGAGATTCGAAATTTGACGTTTCCCACTTTCTTAATGGTAACATATCACTTGCATTTGGATTTAACACTACAATCCGTTTTCCTTGTACTCTATTTTCAAATTTAACTTTTAAGCGATCTACTACTTCAGATGAAATTCGAATTGAAGGGTTCTCAACTTTAACTTGTTCTAATGGTATTTTTAA
Source organism: Flavobacteriales bacterium (assembly GCA_016763995.1). Lineage (GTDB taxonomy): Bacteria > Bacteroidota > Bacteroidia > Flavobacteriales_E > Vicingaceae > NORP294. The sequence goes on from JAESST010000098.1 coordinate 2,415, forward strand.
CAAAGGTTCATTCATCGGAGCGTCTTCCAATGCTCTCACCAATAGTAAGTAATACTTCGAAACATGTACATATGGATTGTAATGAATTTTATGTGTAATCAAATTTCCTCGATAAGGATGTTCACTAGTAAAGCTGTAAAGCCCAACTCTCTTTTTTGCTCCACTCAAATAACTTATAATAGCAGATGCTCTAGAGAAAAATTCCATATCAACTGAGGAATCAATTTTTTCCTTTCTAATGAATCGGAGTGCTTTATAAATATCTCTTAGAAAAGTAGTGAAGTTAGAGTTTCGTACGATAATTATATTTTTATCCTCCAGAATATCCAAAAAATCTAATATGAATTTATTTTCTTCAAAAACAAGAAAATATACATTCTCTTTTCCAACTTTTGAGATTGCTTCTGTTAAAGCCGAATAAGCCAATACACTAGCCCCTTGCTCAATCATCTTAATAAATAAGATTTTCTTTGATACAGTTTTAGACCTAGGATCAGGTAATAAGGCGTTCCAACTACTAAGAACCCGACAGATTATGACTCCAACTCTCCTATCTACCCATTTTATGATATTTACGTTCATTGTTTCGCTTCTAGTAAAAGTTAACTTATAAATTATTTAAATTATTCCTTGAGTTAACATCATTTGGATTTAGTTTAAGTGCTTTTATATAAAATTGTCTTGCTAACTCTAACTGTCCTGTATTGTGGTATACTGCGCCAAGATTAGCAATTGCATTTTGAAAATTTGGATCACTTTCTAAACATTTAGTAAAATATTCCTTAGCTGTTTCATAATTTTTCTTATCAAAATAAATTACCCCTAAATTGTTATAAGCACCTGCCATATTCGGAGAAGATTGAATTGCAGAATTAAAACTCTGCTCTGCCAACAGGAATTGCTGTGTTGCCATATAAACAACACCTAGATTATAATAAGAATCAGAGTTACTTGGTAGAAGGTTAACGCTTTTTTGATAGTATTGAATTGATTTTTTATAATTCTTGAATTGTTCTTGCTGACTTTTACTTTGTTCTGCCAACTCTCTATACATACTACCTACTGCTCCTACTGCTCTAGAATTATTTGGTGTTACAACTTCTCCTGAAATAAAAAGACTATAATTATTCGCCCAGTCTTTATTTCTATCTATCGTTTTAAAAGCATATAACGAAGAAACTACTAGAAGAAATACGACTAATATATTTTTATTATTTGCTTGAATTTGTTTAGTAAGTTTTTCTAAACTATAGACAACAAGAATACAAAATCCAATTGATGGAAAAAAGAGGAATCGTTCTCCCAAGGTACATCCAATAAGTATGAAGAAATTTGAAACGATAGAAAATGTGATGATAAAAAATAAGAAACTGTAAATAAATATGCTCTTTGTTCGGAAATAAATTAGAGAAAGTATCCCCGCAACTAATAAAAAAGAAACCACACTCAAAACTTGGAGGTTATTGAAAGATACAATCTCAAAAGTTGGAAAAGAATAATCCCATGCCAATGAGCTTGGAAAACACAAGAGTTTAATATAATGGCCAAAGATAAAAAAGGTTGTTGCTAATTGATCTGAGTAATTTTCTGCTGCAGCTAAACCGTTATTGAGAATTGACATCTCTTCTCCAAATGTAATTGTATCTAAAACCGCGTTCCTAACCAAAAAGTAAACTAATAGGACACCTGATAAATAAGCAATTAATTTACCTATATCAATTAACTTAAGAGATTTAAAGAACCAAAAAGTTAAAGGTAACAGAACAACATAAGTTACTGCCATTTCTTTGCATAATAAAGCAGCAAAAAAACTGATAAGACCTATTAGTAAATACTTTAATTTGTAGAGATCATAATATTTAAGTAACGTAATGAAGCTAATTAAGAGAAAAATTGCATGTAGTATTTCATCTCTTCCTTTAATATTTGCAACAACCTCCGTATGCACAGGATGAAGAGCAAATAATAGACTAATCCAAAACGCAAATCCTATTTTTTCTCTTTTAAAAAGTAGCTGTAGGAAATAGAATAATAGACAACAAAGGATAGCAAAATAAAACACATTTAACCTATGAAGTACTTTTGAGTTGTTTCCAAATAAACTCTTCTCTATTGCAAAATCAACTAAAATTAATGGTCGGTATGATTGATCATTTTTTTTGTTATACCCATACAAAATCCATGAGTTAAAATATCAGGAATTGCAGTAAAACCTTCTTGAACAAATTGATTCTGGCGAAAAACGACATCATCGTCTAAAACAAAGTCGTGATGGAAGGTGTTTGAGTACACTCCCACTGCTATTGCAAAGAGAATTATATAATACTTTAGATCTTTATTCGTTATAAAACTAAACTTCAACAAGGCGTTCCTTTTAAATTAGGAAAGATAATAGTTTTGATTAATTAGTGAAGTATAAAGTGATAAAGTTTACATTTGAATCGATGGATTTTGACCCTTTTAAAAAACGTATTTCTGAATTAAATACCCTTAAACCTAATAAGGGTAATATTTTAGTTGCTGAACCATTCATGCAGGATGATTATTTTAAACGTTCAGTCGTATATATCTGTGAAAATAATGCGGATGGAACTGTTGGGTTTATCTTAAATGAACAACTTGACCTTAAACTAAGCGAGGTAATTACTGAAGAGCTTAGCTTTGATGCTCAACTCTATTTAGGAGGCCCTGTAGAGGCAAGAAGCCTATTTTTCATCCACCGATGTCCTGATCTAAGAGACAGCATTCAAATAACTGAAGGCATCTATTGGAGTGGAGATTTTGAAATGTTAAAAGAATTGATAATTCTAGAAAAAGTTTCAATTGATGAACTTCGTTTTTTCTTAGGCTACTCAGGCTGGGATGAGCAACAACTAAAAGATGAGTTAAAAAAAGAGTCTTGGTTAATTGGAAAGATAATGGAAAAAGACCTTTTCAATGTAAACTCTTCTAATGATCTTTGGAAAACTACATTGCAACAAATGGGAAAAGAACAAGCACTACTATCTACCTTTCCGGATAACCCAAATCTGAATTAGTAGTTCATCTAGCTTTTCTAACCCTAAACATAAAGAGAATAACCAATAGACTAAATGCAGTTATTACAATAATTAGAAATAATATTAGTTTTTCATTCCTTTCTGCGTCTTTGTTCTTCTCCTTACGGTACTGAATCTCTTTACTGGCGGAATGAAGCATAAATTTTCCAACTTTTCTTTTAAGAACGTTATTCTCTTCTAAAAGTTGAATCACTTGAACTTGCATTAATGAGTCTATTTCGAAACACAGCACCTCTTCTAACTGCTTATTATTTCTAGCCTTAGCTAACTCGTTCAGCAGCCTTTTTGCCTTTATATTTTGTTCGATAGTTAAAAATTGCTCTTCATTATTTTTTATAAAAATAAAAACCCGTTCTATGATTGATGTTGACTCATTAAGTTGATTAACTTCTAGAAGTGCATCAAATAACCTAAACCCGTATGAAACAACTCTGTTGTAAATTCTCTCTTTATTAGGAGATTTCTTTAATAAATAATTGAGATTTTCTTTTAGTAAGTCTATTCCTTTTCCTGTCTCTCCTTTATGAAAGTAATAATCGGCAATATTATCGCGTATGCTGGTTAGGAATACACTATCTTCTTCATTCCTGAGCTGAAGAGTAGTAATTGCCAATTGATAGAACCCAAAAGACTTTTCCCATTGACCACTGACAACATAATACATGCCTATATTGTTGTAAGCACTTGATATATATAATGGGCTTACGCCAAGCTTCGCAGACAGTAGCGCGTATTCAAAATATAAAATTGCTGAATCTAGTTGATTAGAAAGCATATACTGAGAGGCTATTTTTCCAAATGCACGCTCATAATCACCTCCATTGTTAAATTCTTGATTTTTTCTACAAAGCTTAAGCAGTTTATTTAGATGAATTACAAGATGTTCTTTATCATCCAAACTTACAAATGCATCAACGTAGTTTTTTTCAATTTTTTGTTGAAGTTCATCATCTTTAGGGTAATACTTGCAAACTAGTTCTTCTGCTCGCATTGTATGATACAGTGAACGATCTATTTTATGTTCTTCCAGTTTAATCCTACTGCTATCAAGGTGCAGATTGATTAGCTCCTTATTTTCAGAAGCACTGGCTGTTACACATAAAAAATAGAAAATTATCAGACTAATTGTTACTCTCATCACTGCTTCAAAAATAATACTTCTACTGCTCAATAGTGAATAATGAAGTCCCCAATTATTAGAGTAATAATTGGGGACTTCACATTTGCTTTTCACCAATAGCAAGAGAATTAAAAA
>JAESST010000099.1 GCA_016763995.1 Flavobacteriales bacterium
AGGTGCTAAGGCTGGAGCCGTTATTTATTCTCTTTTAGAGACCGCCAAGAGCCATGATTTGAACCCATATGATTATTTTGCAGATATTTTAAAAAAAATACCTGAAGGATTGCCATTGAAAAATCTTTTGCCATACACCTGGAAACCACCAGAATAGAACACTTCCTACGACTCTAAACTTATTTTACAAATTTCTCAGAAACCTTTATGCAGCGGTTACGCATAAACAGCAGAGCAGCCTAATTTAAAAAGGCGACAACTTCCTTGACAGCTACCGAAAATCATCAAAAGTAAATTAACTTATCAGGAAAAAGAAGTGATTTTAAAAATTGTAAATAGCGCTAAATTTAGGGATTTATCGCCTTGTAAAATAGTACCATTACTAGCAGATGAAGGCCGTTACATCGCTAGTGAGTCTACTTTCTACAGAGTGTTAAGAGAAGCGAAGCAATTAACGCACCGACGGGTCCAGAGTTGCAAAGGTACAAATCACGACATAGGAATTAGAATAAGAACCCAAATGATGTTTTTCACTCATTTAAATATTTCTCAAAAAACTTCTTAGTGGGCATTTTAAAAATTTGGTAATATGCATATAGAATAAGTATTTCTATACTTTCTGCCCCCCTAAGTTTTTAGGGGGGCTTTTTTTATATCAAAAATCAGGAGATAATTTATGCATATTTATAACACCACGGCACTTATATGCTTACTTCTAAGCGGAGTAATCGGGAAAGCAATAGATGATGATCGTAGTGATACACCATTTATCTACGGTAAATCTACATGTGAATCAAGTGAATCCACAGATCCAGGACTTTATGAACTCATTACACTTCTTAAAAAGCAAAAGAAAATTGAATTAGAAAATGTTGAGTCAATAACTGATGGGTTTAAAAATTACTTCCTAAAGAAGAAGCGTGAATCAGGATTTTTTCCACAAGAGTTAACAATAATAAATGAAAACACAAAACCGCTTACTATAACACTGACATATCAGGGTGAAGAACACATTTTGCCTCCCATTGGCGCAAATAAGGAAATAAAAATAGTTCTAAATAAATACTTTAGAAATTATGAGTATGAAGTCTACTATGTGAAAGGTTCCTTAGGTATTTGCAGATCAGATATATCTTTAATTGAACCAAAACCAGAAGGAGATGAAATAGTTTTTACTAGTAAAATATGCGGTACAAAAATTTTAATAATTTAAGTTAAGCCTTTATTAATAATATCCATGCTGAGCTAGAGCTAAGAAATATAATATATTTAGTGATATGAATATTTATAAACTGTTAGTTTTTTGCTTCGTTATAGGGAGCGCATTAGGGGCGCGGAGTGCTCGAGAACATCTAGAAGTAATATGGCAAGAAGATCCTCGAGGCCAGAGGATGATTGAAGATCACCCGATAACATGCCGTGAAACCATGAAATTTATCTGGAGCCCTAAGAAAGTTAGTTTCACTAATAAGCTTCCTATGAAGAGAAAGACTTTTGATAATAGAATTTCTATTTTCCTTGGAACAGCTGACCCAAAGCATATTGTTGAAAGAGTATTAGCGCAAAAAAATAAACATGTGAAGTTTAATCGCTCAGTCAAACATTCTCTTTATTATTACATAATTGTATCAGAATTATTTGGCGATAAACCAATTCTTTCAGCCCGCATTTATAACTCTGGTTGCGAGAAAGACGACTGGATCATTGAACTTAATGATGGTCAATATGAAATAAAACCAGCTAGAGAGCAGGAATGGCAAGTTGAAGAAATTTTTAATGGAGAATCTGATGTACCATGCGATGTAAAATATGGGCGACAATACATATTTAAAAGGGTACATAATACAGAAACAAGTGTTCATTCTCAGTTAGCCTCAGCAAACGTAGATAGTTCAGATTAGTTAATGGTACAAATCACGACATCGGAATTAAGAGTTGAGTAATTTTTGCCCGTGAGGTCTTATTTGCCCGTCTGGTGCTATGTAACGATAGAGAGTGGCTCTTGTAACACCTATTTCACGGCAAAGTTCTGAAACTTTTGTATCACGTGATGCCATAGCGGCCTGAGCAAGACGAACCTGAGATTTTGTTAAGGCAAACTTTCTACCACCACTTCGCCCCCTAGCTCTTGCTGCAGCAAGCCCTGCCATGGTGCGTTCACGAATTAATTCTGTTTCAAACTCAGCAAGGGCTGCGAAAATTCCAAAAATAAGTCGGCCGTTAGCTGTTGTGGTATCAATGTTAGCTCCTTGTCCTGTTATAACTTTAAAACCTATATTACGTTTAGCTAGTTCTTGTACGGTATTAACAAGGTGTTTGAGATTACGTCCCAATCTATCAAGCTTCCATACCACTAAAACATCATTTTCACGTAAAGCTTTAAGGCAAGAAGCTAAGCCAGGGCGGTCATTTTTTCTGCCAGTCTCAAGGTCTTGATAGATATCCTTTTCTAAAACACCAGATTCTAAGAGAGCATCCTTTTGTAAATCTAAGCTTTGCGTCCCATCAGATTTAGAAACGCGCATGTATCCTAATTTTATAATATTATTCCTCACAATTATTTTTTTAATTTAGCTCGTGGTTAAAAATCCTCCATCAAGTGGTGAATTTTACAGTTTCCTTATGTCTTACAAACGAAGGTTTATGAGACATGCCTAACTACCTCTAAAAGTGACTTAAAAAGTGTATCTTAATCTATATTAAAATCTATATATATTATACATATAAGAAGTTAGATATCAATACATATTAAGGTCAGCAAATGCCACGCATGAATATTCTTGATAAAAATAGCTTTGAAATATTTCATAAACCGCCAGAATTTACATCAACTCAACGCAAATCATGTTTTACTTTTTCTCAAAAACGTATTGAAGATACAAAAAAATTACGTTCTCCCACAACACAAATAGGATTTTTATTAAGCCTTGGTTATTTTAAAGTATCTAAAAGATTTTATGATCCAGAAGATTTTTACACGAGGGATATTAATCATGTGGCAAAATTATTAGGTTATAATGCCAGTGACTTTATTTCTCAAAATTATTTATTGAGAACAAGGCAGCGCTACAATCTACGCATTATAAAATTATGTGGTTATAAAAGTTTTGATAGTTCTGTTTCAAAAAAGATTATAGAAAATATTGATGCCATGGTTAGGCAATATTTAAAGACTAATCTAATTTTTTGGAGGTGTATTGATTTGATGATTAATGATAAAATTTGCCCACCAACTTACAACAAAATAAGCAAATTGATTTTATCAAGAATGTCTTCTTATAAATCAGAGATGACACATATTATAAATCAAACAATGTCAGTGCAATGTAGAGACCTACTTAATTCATTATTTTTGAAAACAGCAGAGTCTAATAAATTCGAATTAACCCTGCTTAAAAAGCCTTCACATTCAACAAAACCATTAAAAATAAAAAATA
>JAESST010000100.1 GCA_016763995.1 Flavobacteriales bacterium
GGATTATTACCATTGTCCTCAAGGAGAGAAAGTGCCCTTTAAGAAGGTGTTCTTAGATTCTCGCACCCAAACTAAGAAGAAGGAATATCGGATTTCATCTAAGATTTGTAAAGGCTGTTCGATGAAAGCAGAATGTTTGGGAAAAACAGCCAAAGAAAAGAAGTTCTCAGTGACTTATTTTCGAGAATAATATTAAGAAGTAAATGAGGACGGCATATGAAGTCTAAACGACAAAGCACAGTAGAGCCTGTCTTTGGTACGTTGACTCAATTTTTTGGGCTTCGTAAAATCAATACTTTGGGCATAAAACCAGCCAATAAAGTGATGCACCTTTCAGCTATTGCATATAATACTTCGACAAGCTCAGCACGGGACTCAAGAAGTATTTAAAATTCACTCAAAAATTGATAAAAAGTGGAGCAAAGGCCTTGCTTTCAATTGTTCTAGAGATCAATAGGGCTATAGTCTCAATAATCTTGATCCTTAGCCCGACAAAAGTTAACTTTTCTACAATGAATTTGAAATAGGAATTAGCCTAAAAAGCCTTATTTGAAATGATTTTTAGATAAATTATTGGCTTGTGCAAGGGTTACCAGTGTTAGCAATAGTTTTTGTTTAAATGAATATTCTATTTGAATATAGTAGATCAAGTTAAGAGAGATTCTTTTTAAGAAGAATCGTGCCCCTTTGAAACTTTTGTAGGTCTTCTTTTTTTGGTCTTTTTTTATATTCTAATAATATTTCTTCATGTATTAATGATAAGTCTAGAGGGCTATGTTTTCGATAGTTTTCTCCTGTGAAGTCAACTACTTTTAAATTATTTTCTTCACATAATTCTAAATAATAGAGATATGAAAGCCTATTTGTATAGGCTATGTTATTTCCTGACCAAAAATTCCATTTTTTATTATTGAATCTTAAAAAATTAAATTCAGAAATGTTTTTATCCTGGAAAACTCCAGGGTTTGCAAAATGATCAATGAAGTTAATCGTATGCACAGCATATCCATCATCTGTTAGCCATTCCTTCATTTTTGTGAAAATAAGTTTTAATTTGTTAGGCGGGATATGTTCAAATACAACTTGAGAATATATATAATCAAACGATGAATGTTTCTTAGCTATATCTTCAATTAGATAGTTTGGTTTGTACTCAATTTTACAATAATCCAGAACGTCTTTTAAAGTATGACTTGCCAGTACGAAATTGATTTTTTCATTGAGGGTTTTTTGGTCGTGAATACTATTAACTTCTAAAAAGCTGATATATTCATTAGTTGTAATTTCTTTAAATTGTTTCTTAAACGTTCTAAAAGAAATGTCATTTGTAATATCTATGGTTAGTATTTTATCAAATCCCAATAAAAACAGAATAATTGGTGCTATTATTGAGTACCCAGTTCCTATTTCTAAAGCAGTTCTTGGCTTAGCTTTAAGATTTAAAGATATTTGATCAAATTTTCGTACACACTCAAAAAACTGATATTTAAACACATTTTTGTGATAATTACTGTTTAGAGTAGATGGAATATGATTAAGTACATCCCCAAGATTTGAAAAGGATAGTATTTTTTGAAGAGTAGCTTTAATTTTCCAGTGCATATGTTTTAATTATCGCTAACGCGAGTCTGTGTAATAACCCTTATTTGAATCTGTAAATATAATTGAAATCAGGGAGTTGATATTTTGAGAAAGATTTTATTGGATTAGCTTTATTAGTCTAATAAAGCTTGAAATTACTTGATAAATAGAGTAAAAATGGATGTTTAAGCCCTTAGCATTGAGTTTGTTTAGGGCATTGAAGTCAAAAATGGAGTTAACCTTCGAAGCTTGTAGCAAGCAAGTGTAATATACACCTCGGCCATTACTAATTCTTTACCTTTTGTGAGAAGGTAATCAAAATGCCAATATCTTTTTGGGGTGCTAAATTGCGGTGTGCTGAGCCCGTTGAAGCAATGTTCTATAATTTGTTGCCTCTGCCTATACTAGTTTGGGTTGTTATCTACTCTATGGTTATTTCTAGTAATGTACTCTTGATATTCTGTTCTTTCAATATAGCTTCCTATTGTACTTTTTGTGCATTGAGTTTGTAGTTTACAATTCGTACATGCTTTCGTTTTATGGTGTTTTACACGGTATGATTTTCTACCATTGCTCAAGGTCTAACATATCTACAAAAGTATCAATAATGCGAACCATACTTTCTGGTTCAACCATTTCCTCCAATGAAATCATCCGTATTTATATGCGGTTTTTTCCTTGAATGTGATTCATAACTAATTGATTGTCTCACTTAAAGATAAGACAGAACTTATAATCAATTATGAAATTGGAAGAATGCTTATCAACAGGTTAATGTACAGTCTGACGTTCTGGCTATGAAATGTAGCCAAAATATTCATTTATTAGGAGCCTTGGCTATGTTTTATCGCTGTTGCTGTAGCAAGTTTTTCTTAATTTTTATTTGTTGATTTTGAGCCTACAGTCTTTATCCCAAAAGCTATAATAATTCCGCCAGTAAAGAACATAATAAGACTATAAACAGCAGGGGCCACAGCATAATTATCATTCATTAAAATTCCTGAAGCAATGGCAATTGCCATGGTGCCATTTTGAATTCCAGACTCTATCGAGATCGTTAACGATTGAGCTAAATTTAATTTTGCAATTTTCGCTGTTGCTAAACCGACTAGCATGGTTGTAATATTTAATGCTAAGGTTGTCAATCCTGCTTGTTGTAAATATGGAATGAGATCTTCTTTTTTCTTTAATACCAATCCAACTATGACTAAAAACAAGACTGCAGCAGAAGCAATTTTAACTGGTTTATTCATTTTATCTGCAAAAGTAGGTTTGGCTCTCTTTAATGCCATACCAAGAGAAACAGGAATGATTACGATTGCAAAAATTTGAATCACCATTTGTAATTTGTTGATTTGGACCATATCGTTAGCATCCAATAATTGAGTTAACGCGAAGTCTACAACAAAAGGAATGGTGAAAATAGTAATTAGGCTATTTACGATGGTTAATGAAATAGATAAGCCAACATCTCCTTTTGCCAAATAGGTAATAAGGTTAGATGTTGGACCACCAGGGCAAGCCGCCAAAATCATTACACCAATTGCAATGTCTGTTCCTACGTTAAATATGCAGATTAATACATAGGCAATAATTGGCAACAAAATAATCTGATTAACTAGCCCAATAATTATTGCTTTTGGGTGTTGAAGTAATCGAACAAAATCATTTTTAACCAAAGACAAGCCCATGCCAAACATGATGATGATTAATGATATTGCGAGAATGATTGTTCCTATATCCATTGTTCTTGGAGTTCCTTTAATTATATTTTAATTCTTCCAAATTGCTTAAAACGATTTGGCTAAACTGTATTGAAATGCAGTTTAGGTTTTATTAGTAATCGTTTTGTGGAAGTTACATATAGATTAAATTGATATCATACATTAGTCATTTGTGGAGGGATACTCATTTTAAACTTAAACAACTCATTAGGGTCTTGCTCCGCCTTGATTTTACTGAGGCGAGACAAATTATTTTCGCCATAATAAATCTCTAAAAGTTCCAATAAGCCTTCATGAGTTTCTGGATGGTCAACCAGAGATTGGTCTATAAAATTGATAAAAGATCCTTCTGTAAGAGGAGATATATTTAATCTAAAATCTTTTACCCATTTAACATACTCTTCATTTCTAGATTGATTATCGAATGCATTACCGATGTCATCCCACCAAGCTTGAATTTGTAAAAGGTAGGGTTTATCAGAAAAAGCAAATACTCTTTTATCTACGTTATCTTTTACAGCTCCTCCCAGACAATGGAAACTCATGTACTTACTTATATCTCCGTAATAACAACATTTAGATAGGAAGTCATAAATGTGTTCCGTCATGTCTGAATTATCATCGCATGTATAATTTTTCGGAAAGCTCGATGAAATTTTATGCGGATGAGGTCGGTCACAAGTTGATGCTGGTGCTTCAGGAAGAACTCTATAATTTCGTTGTTTACACTCGTTAGCGATCCTAATTTCTTGCTCTGGTGTACTAGTTGGATTTAGGAAGTTAGCTATAATTGACTGATGACTAGCTAATGAAGTGTTAGTTTCTTTTTTCGACTTGACTAAACCTTTCCTTTTTGGAATATAGCATACTTCTTTTAATAATGTAAATTTTGAATTTTCTGGGATAAGGTCTTCTCCAAAGCACTTTTTAAGGAGTTTTATTAAATCGGTTTTAGTCCCATAGAATTGGCCTCCCATTCTACCATCTACAAAACTCTTTTGGCCTTCCTCTAATTCTCTTATCTCATCAGAATAAGGGTCTTTTTCATCTGGATTTGCTATTATCATTGTACAAGATGAGGAGAGAGCAGGATCTAATTTAACGTCAGTGGATGCATGTAAATTCATCCAGACCCGAATAACCTCCTTAACATCTTCTGAATTTTTCCATGTTAATCCAAATGTGGTAACATAACCGATTAAGGGTGATAATTGAAATCTGAATCGGGTTACAACTCCAAAATTTCCGCCTCCTCCACCTTTTAATGCCCAAAACAATTCTGATTGATTTTCTTCCGACACTATTTCAATTTTTCCATTTGCCAAAACGATCTCTGCCGCTAAAATATTGTCGCAGGTCATTCCAAACTTACGAATGGAGTATCCCCAGCCTCCTCCTTGCGTTATTCCTCCAACATTCACAGATTGACATCCACCACCAGGAATAATTTGCTTCCTTTCCTCGAGTTCCTTGTAAACACTATCCAATTGTTTCCCAACTGGTATCCAGGCTTGATTTGGTTGATTATCAATATACTCAATTTCATTCATCTCAGACAAATCGATAATAATGACTCCATTTCCGGAACACATACCTTCATGTTGATGTCCTCCTGATCGTATTCTAAAGGCTTTATTAGTTTGTCTGCAAAAATTGACGCAGTATTGCACATGGCTTGCGTCTTTACAATATGCGATCGAAACCGGTTGGTGTCCAAATCGTGTATTGGAGACCTGACGAGCATAATGGTACAAGCTGTCTGTTTGTTCGATTATCCTTAAGTCTTTAGGGGCTAAGCTTTTAATATTAGTAGTGTTAGGCATGTTTGGTTAGTTGTTTGGTTAATATTGATCTTGAAACTCTAGTGTTTCAAGATCAATAAATGAGGTCATAAGTAAAGGCATTTTAATGTTTACTAACATCCGAATAAACGCAATGGCGTTTATTTCTGTTATATATTTCGAGTCAAATAAAAGTAATAAAAATTACTTTATAAGCTGAATATTAGAAAATTAGATCTGGAATCTTCTTTTTTATTAATTCCCAAATAAAATAAGCGAGTACTAAAACATACTCAACTCCAATTAACCAGAAGTTTTCTTGAAAGTCTGGGTTTGAATAAGCCCAATAAGAAAATACTGCCAAGGCAGACCAGAGGATGGGATAACGAAAGTTAGTAAACACCGCTAAAAAAAACGAGGGTAATGCTGTACCAAGGGTGCACGATAGAGGCGAGCAGGTAATACCAGCTCAATGCAAACAGGAGGGCGGTAAAAAACCCAGATCAAGAAATGATTTTCTTTTTTAAGAGCAGGAATAAGATGCCCAAATAGGTCAGTCGAGCAAGCCAAGGCCCCGCTGTTTGAATAATGTTATACTCCATTACTTCATAATCAATGGCTCTTACGAGGTAATAAACGCTTGCGTTGAACTCAAATGTTTTGGAATAGAGTTGCACGCTTTCTATAAAGTGAGGGAGAAGCGTAGCGTTGATAAAAGGAAGCCACAAAATGAGAAAGCTGATTCCAAACAAAAGGTAGAAGAAGAAGGCTTTTTTAAAGGGCAATTTTCTTAGGATAATGGGCAAGAAAAAAATGGGAATGAGTTACATTCCACCTCATGGCACCTACAAAGGAGGTCCGGAAGACTTTGTTTATCAAGAAACAGAGGATTATTACCATTGTCCTCAAGGAGAGAAAGTGCCCTTTAAGAA
>JAESST010000101.1 GCA_016763995.1 Flavobacteriales bacterium
GAAAATTAATGACTGGTTTATGGATCTTACCAAAAAGAAAAAAGGTGAGGGGACAGATGCTGAGTACGGTAATTACGCAGAGCAAGATGGAGAAGATCAATCATCTGTAAAAGTTACCTGCACAGAGGGTGATGACCGGTTGATAACTAGAGTTTGCCATCGTTATAGATATGTGAATTTGCAGGTGACGCCTGCTAGATCTTGGACTACACGAGGCTGTATAGGTCATACGACAAGTGATTGGAAAGGAAGAGAATCATTTGATTATTGTCCGGGGTGCCGAACTAATTATCATCACATCCCCAAAAAAGTAGAAGTCATAGATGAAGGGTGGACTGATGATTGCAGTGCCTTACATCTCCAGCAAGACAAAGGTCAGTGTAGTTTAGTTTCTGGCGAAAAGTTAGAGGCAAACGCAATTAAAACCATAGAGGGTGAGTCAGTTACCCGCGAGCACTGGGGCGAAAAGTTCACATACAACTGCGCCTTGCCCACCTCTAATACTTGTAAACCATTAAGAGATAAAAACTGCGAACAAATTGATTCAGAGTGCGTTGAGCATAATAATGACCGCTGCATTAAATGGAGGCAAACCTTTATCTGTCACGGTAAGAAAAAGCTCGGTAAGAAATACGTTGCTAAACCAGATTCAATCCATTGCTTGATGGGTGATTGCTTTGATAAAACTTACGCGCCTAACACCGGTATGATGAAAGCACTCAGCCAAATGACCATCTTAAAACATGTGCAAGATGACCTGAGAACAGCAGGGGTTATCTTTCGTGGTGGAGACCTTACCTGTAGCCGTAACTGGGTCAGTTGGAAAGACTGCTGCTCAGTTGGTGAGAGCGGATGGGGACAGAGTTTAAACCTTGCCAGTTGTTCAGGTGAAGAGAAAAAATTAGCTGAGCAGCGGGCGAGGGGAGTTTGCGTTTTAGTTGGCACCTACGTTAGTAAAAAAGTTGCCGGTGTAACAATTACTAAAAAAACCAGCTTTTGTTGTTTTGGCACTAAGCTAGCAAAACTTGTGCAAGAGCAGGGAAGGGCGCAGTTAGGTATCGGTTGGGGAGAGCCAGAATCTCCCAGTTGCCGTGGCCTCACTCCACAAGAACTTAGCCGCTTAGACTTTGCTAAGATGAACCTGTCAGAACTATTTGCTGATGTGGCTAGTCGTTTTAAGCCAGATGATCTAGCTGCTAAAGAGGAACAAATTAAAGATCGTGTTGCCGGTATGGTGACCACAAAGGATGAGGCAAGCAAACAAGCCAAAGCACAATATCAAAAAGCAATTGCGTCTAATAATAGCGCGGTTAGCCAAAAAGCAAGAAAACTCCTAAAAAAGAAAAAAACAAAGGAAGTAGCATCATGAAAAAACTAATTCTTCTGATCATGATGCTACAGATATCTCTTTTTGCAGACTTTATCAGTGATCATGAACAAGGCTGGTTCTGGTATCGGGCGGCGCCCGAAGGCATAGAAAAAGAGGAGGGATGGCCAGAGAAAGAAGACCGCAGCCGATCATTGACTCAAATGAGTCCAAAGGAAAAGCAAGAGGCCTACAAAAAGGAGTTAGAAAATCGCTTAGCCGCTGCTTGGCTTAAACCCACTCCTTCTAATGTACAAAATTATCAAGAAATGCAGCAGGACATGATGGAACGCTCCAGTAATTTTGCTAATACTTGGATGCAAAATATCTTTTTAAATCCAGAACTTGATAACACCCTTAAAAACCCGGTTAATCAAACCGCTAGGCATGTCCAGCAAGACTTAGATAAAGAAAGGAAACGTCAGCGCATCCATGAGCTTGCTAAAGACTTTGGCCTATTCTTTTTCTTTGGGGGCAGTTGTAAGTATTGTCACCAGTTTGCACCAATTGTTAAGTCTTTTAGCGAGCGTTACAGTTGGCAAGTTCTGCCAATTTCCATTGATGGTAAGGGGCTTAAAACATTTCCAAATGCTAAACTTGATAACGGCTTATTTGAGACCTGGGGGCTGGAAAGCTTGCCTATAGTTATTGCAGTAAATCCAAAAACCGGCCAGGCCATACCGATTGCGCAAGGCATGATCTCTCTTGCTGATATGGAAGACCGCATTATGTTGCTGACAGAAGCTAATTCACACCAGGGTGAGCTTGGAAGTAATAATCAGAGGGATAATTAATGATGGAAAAATTATTCAGAGTAAATTTCTTTTCTGTGGCCAATACCAATGGAAATTACCATAATTTCATGATTTTTAATGTCTACAATAACTATGTATTTGCCAATTCTATAGGACCAATATTTAGACATATTACCCTTAAGTCTTTTAGCATATTGATGAGGGTTATCACTAGCCATAAACCTTTCTTTAAGAAAGGTTTGAATCCGCTTTTGGTCTTGGTAATCAATGAGTTGCAGAGATTTATCAAAATGAGTTGTAAATTTAATGGACAACTTATAGGCCATGACGTTTTTCAAGCTCATCCATGGTGTAGGTTACAAGAGTCCCGTCTTTTTTTTGTTGCTCATACTCAGTTATGGCACTGTAAATATCTTCAAACTCGTCAAGATAGAGCTTTAAACTCTCTTTTAGGTAATAACTTTTTGGGCGATGAGTCATCGCAGCTAAGTTATCTAAGCGCTTTTCTAAATCTTCAGGAAGTCTTACACCAACCATATGGGCCTCACATTATGCAACTATTACACCATCAATATAACATGTTTTCTAAAAAATACAAGTTAAATTTGTTAAACAAGTTATACGCATTGTTTGTAGGGATATTTCTATCAGTACCCCTCCAAGCGGATATGGCGTCAGACATGAAGGGTTTTTTTAATTCCATGGGGGTTAGTAGTAATGTTTCAAAGGGTGGATCCTTTAACGACCAGGCAGGTGGTTACTACACCGGTGGTAGTTTAACGACAAGAACAGGTTCTCGCACAGCGCAGTTGGCAACGGTGCAAATGCCTGGTTACCGTGCTGGGTGTGGTGGCATAGATGCTTGGCTGGGTGGTTTTTCTCACATTAGTAAAGCTGAGCTAGTTGGTATGCTAAAAAACATTGGCTCTAGTGCTGCGTCATATGCATTTATGCTAGCGGTGCAAAGTACAGCCCCGCAAATTGCTAATATTATGAACGAGCTTAACTCCTTGGCTACCACCATTAATAACATGAATATCAATTCTTGTGAGGCAGCAGCGACTATGGTTGGTTCAGTCTGGCCTAAGGCGGATCAGGCCAGTGATCATTTATGTAAAACCATGGGTACTAATTTAGGGGCATTTTCTGACTTTGCTGCAGCTCGGCATGGTTGCGGTGCAGGGGGTAAGCGTGGTGATACTTTGAGCCGTCGAGGTAGTGACGGTCGTTATAAAGACATGCTCGTGGGAGACTTTAACTTGGCGTGGGCAGCTATTCAAAAGAACGCCTTTCTTAAAAGTGACACTAAACTAGCTGAAGCATTTATGACCATTGTTGGCTCAATCATCGTTCATGGTGGTGATGAAGGTCAACACGTGCAGGTTATTCCTGCCATGGCCGGGCAGGGAAACTTAATAGGAACTATGCTTAATGGTGGTAAAACTAAGGTTTATGCCTGTGATAGTGAGGCCTGTCTTAAGCCACGTTTAAAAGACTCCACAATTTCTGGTGATAAGGGTTTACTTCGCCACGTACAAGATGTGCTCAAAAGCCTGGTTGACAAAATTTACGACGACACCCCGATCAGTGAGTCTGAGCTGGCTTTTCTTAATAGTACCTCACTACCGATCTATAAAATGCTTAATGTCATGACGGCGTTTAGTAAGGGGGCATCATCCAAGAAGGTTGTCAGTTATGGAGAGCTAATTGCTATGGATTTGGTGATGCAATACGTTTTGCAGGTCATTGATATAGTTAAGATAAACGTATCACAACTGAGAGCAGTACAGGTTAATGACACTGATATTACCCAGTACTTAAATGGATTATCTCAAACCCGAAGGATGATTATTGAGCGTCGTCACAGTGCTTACCAGCAAATGGATAGTACTCTTAATATGATTAAAACCACTCAAATCATGGAAAAACAAATACACATTATGCTGTCCGGCGTTGCTAATGATACCAATTACCTATAATATGTACAATATTAAAGTAAAATATAAAAATTGTACAAAGGTGAATTTATGTATATAAGAAAACTAACAGAAACAATTCTCTACGCCGCACAAAAGTTTCCTGTTGTCACTCTAACTGGGCCAAGGCAGTCGGGGAAAACAACTTTACTAAGGAATTTATATCCTGAAAGGGCTTATGTCACTCTAGAAGACCTTGATACGAGAGCCTACGCTAAAGAAGATCCACGTGGATTTTTAGCGCAGTTTTCAGATGGGGTTATTTTAGATGAAGCTCAGCATGTGCCAGAACTTTTTTCTTATATTCAGAGTCATGTTGACGAAAAAAAGCAAATGGGGGAGTTTATTTTATCTGGCTCACAAAATATGCTTTTGTCAGAGAAAATTGCCCAATCATTAGCTGGTA
>JAESST010000102.1 GCA_016763995.1 Flavobacteriales bacterium
ATTTTTAACCATTTACACCAAACAGGGAAGCAACTGATTTTAACATCAGATAAAGCTCCTGTTGAATTACAAGGAATGGAACAACGTTTATTGTCTCGTTTCAAGTGGGGATTATCTGCTGACCTCCAAAACCCTGAATTAGAAACTAGAATTGCAATTCTAGAAACTAAAATGTACAATGAAGGGTTAGATTTACCTAAAGAAGTAGTAGAATATCTTGCTTATAGCATTACCACAAACATTAGAGAACTGGAAGGAGCTTTAATATCATTGTTAGCTCAATCTTCTTTGAATAAGAAAGCAATTACTTTGGAGCTTGCAAAGCAAATGATCGACAAGTTTGTGAAAAATACTGCCCGTGAGGTATCTATAGACTATATTCAAAAAGTTGTTTGTGATTATTTCGATTTACCAATAGAATTGTTGAAATCAAAAACGAGAAAGAGAGAGGTTGTGCAAGCAAGACAAATTGCAATGTATTTTGCCAAGAAAATGACAAAATCAAGCTTAGCAAACATTGGAATGCATTGCGGAGGAAAAGATCATGCAACTGTTCTTCATGCGTGTAAAACAGTAAATAACTTAATTGATACTGATAAACGTTTTAGAGGTTACGTAAGTGATCTTGAGAAAAAGATTAGTATTCAGTAAGTAAAACAATATTTTTTTTAACTCTTTTCGTTTGTGGCATCAAAACTGTTTTTTCAGTTTGCCCAAAAGGAAAGAGTTTTTTTATTGAATTAGATGAAAGTATTAATGGTTTGCTTGGGAAACATATGTCGTTCCCCTCTAGCACAAGGAATATTAGAAAAAAAGGCCGCAGACAATAAGCTGTCAATAGAAGTAGATTCTGCAGCTACTTCCAATTATCACATTGGAGACCAGGCTGATTCTAGATCAATTAGTAAAGCTGCAGAGTACGAAATTGACATTACAAATCAGAGAGGAAGGCAAATTGAAAAGAACGATTTCCAAGAATTTGATCGAATCTTTGCAATGGATGTGTCCAATTACAACAACATTCTTTCATTAACAAATGAAAAAGAAGAAATAAACAAAGTCGAGCTAATTTTAAACCTGACTTATCCGAATGATAATATGTCGGTGCCCGACCCGTATTATGGTGGAGAAGATGGATTTGAAAATGTTTATCGTTTACTAGATGCAGCTTGCGATGTAATTATTGATCAATTGAAAAATGAGTAAAGCTAAAGTATATCTTATTCCTAATTTTTTAGGAAATGAAGTCTCTGTTGATCGTTCTTTTCCAAAAGAGAATAGAGATATTGTTGAATCAATTTCTCATTTTGCGGTTGAAAATTTAAAAGATAGTCGGCGTTTCTTAATTCGAATAGGATTAAAAAATAAAATTGATGAGAGCGAATTCTACTCTTTAGATAAAAGAAGTACAGATGAAGATGTCCTTCTTATACTCTCAGCACTACAAGAAGGAAACTCTGTTGGTATTATTTCAGATGCTGGTTGCCCAGGAGTAGCAGACCCAGGATCTATATTGGTAGCGGAAGCTCATCGACAAGGATTTACTGTTATTCCATTGATAGGTCCATCTTCTATTCTACTCGCATTAATGGCAAGCGGTTTCAACGGTCAATCTTTTGCGTTTAAAGGATACCTTCATCGTGAAAAAGCAATTCGTTCTAAAGAATTAAAAGAAATGGAAATGCTTTCAAAGAAGGAAGGACAGACTCAAATTTTCATGGAAACACCTTATAGAAATGAAGCTTTATGGGCTGATTTAATGCAAGTATTAAATCCTAATACAAAATTATGTGTTGCAGCTAACATTACTTGCCCTAACGAGTTTATCCGAACTTCAAGCATTTCAGAATGGAGAAAAAGTAAAAAAGAGAACTTGAATAAAATCCCTACGATATTTGTTCTATCAACCTGAGTTCTTAAGAACTTGAGCTCAACTTAAGTCAGTATGATACAATGTAAGACCGGAAATAGGCTTTTCTAAAATTATTCCTATTTGAACCCCATATTCCGATGCTATTGATCTAAATATCTCTTGATAATAGAAAGCAATAGATCCTACCAAACTCAAAGGAATTCGCTGATATTCTTCATACCTCATAACTTGGTTTTTAAAATAAGAATGGAAAGAATCTTCGATCAAAGTCGAGATGTAAGTATTTTCTTTATTATGTAAAGCAAATTGACTAAAAGAAGCAAGGTATTTATTGGGCTGCGATTTTTTATACAAATTCTCTAGAATCTCATCCACTGAGGTCTGATAACGTTTTTGAAATTTATCTTGTAACTCTTCATCAAACCTACCCTCTATAAAAGATTTTACAATCCTCTTTGCAATATCAACTCCCCCACCTTCATCTCCAATTACAAAGCCACCACTTCTAAATTCCTGAATTACTTCTTTACCATCAAATAGACAACAGTTACTCCCAGTTCCAAGGATTCCCGCAATTCCTCTTTCCTTCCCACACGCTGCTCTTGCTGCACCTAATAAATCATGGTAAATATTTATTTGAGCATTTATGAAACACTTCGCCAAACCAATTTTAACAATTTTATTACGACTTTCTGAGGAACAACCTGACCCATAAAAGTGAACATCTGTTACACTTTTCAAATTTATTTTATCAAAAGCTTCAGAAACAGATTTAGTTACTAATTCAGAATCTACAAAATCGGGATTTAGCCCAATGCAAGAATACTGACTAACTCCCTTACTGTCAATTAGTCTCCAGTCTGTTTTACTTGACCCGCTATCAGCAATTAAAATCATATGAATTGTAGTTTAGTTTGCAATCAAAAATAAGAGAAAAGAGGAACTTTATAGAGGCATCGAATTGCACATTTTTGCGTCTTACATAAAGCGCGAATCAAATTCGTTAACTTTACTATTGCCACTAGTTTGTTATGAAAAATGTATTATTATTTGTTCTCCTCTTTTCATCTGCCTTTATTGCAATCGGACACGAAGAAGAGCTAGACAAAACACCTACTTTCATAGAGAACACAGGCCAATGGAATTCAACTGTACTCTTTAAGGCAGAGCTGGAAGGTGCTACTCTCTACTTTGAACCCAATGCTTTTCATTATCAGTTTATACAACGAGCTAATTTTCATGCAGGCAATGTTCCTGACAACACCGATACTAAAGGACACAATTTCAAAGCTTCATTTATTGGATCAAACGAGCATGTTGAAATTGAAAAACAAGGTCGATCCTATTTCTACCACAATTATTTCATCGGGAGTGAAAAAGAAAAATGGAGAGACCATGTTTACCTCTATGAACAAATTAGATATAAAAATTTATATACAGGAATAGACCTTCTCCTATATAAAAAGGATGGTTTCTTAAAGTATGATTATTGTATTGCCCCTGGCAACTCAGTTGGGCAAATTGAAGTTAGCTATGACGGTGTTGAAAAGCCCTTGCTTAAAGATGGTCAACTTATTATACAACACCAACTAGGAGACTTGATAGAAGAAAAGCCTTATGCATATCAGTTTATTAATGGGATAGAAACTGAGGTCATCTGCCATTATCAACTTTCGAAAGAAGGAACTTTATCTTTCGAATTTCCAAATAGCTATGACAAAGGAATTGAGTTAATCATAGATCCTAGGTTAATCTTTTCTACTTATTCAGGTTCCAAATCAAATAATTTTGGAGAAACGGCAACTTATGATAAAGACGGTAATGCATACATGGGAGGTATTACAGAAGGATCTGGTTATGACACCACATTAGGAGCTTTTCAAACATTTTATGCTGGTGGAGATTGGGATGTTTCCATTAGTAAGTTTAATCCAACGGGAGATTCTCTTCTTTATTCTACATTTTTAGGTGGGAGTGGAAACGAAACTGTTCATAGCTTAGTTGTTGATACTAATTTAAACTTATATGCTTTAGGTGCTACAGGTTCTTCAAACTTTCCGTTTACAACTGGTGCCCATGATTCCAGCTTTCAGGTATCTTTTCAATTTCAAACTGATATTGGGGTGACTTTTTCAAATGGATCAGATATCTTTGTCAGTAAATTCAATTCGGATGGTTCCTCATTAATTGGTTCAACTTATTTTGGAGGAGATGGACTAGATGGCATCAACCCAAATCCAGGAGGAGGAAATATATACAATGGCCTAAATTCCAATTATGGTGATTCTCACAGAGGTGAAATTGTGGTTGACTCAATGGGATTCTGTTATATTGGAACCACTACAACGAGTACTGATTTAAGTGTACTTAAGGGGGGGTATAATGGTGGTCAAGATGGACTAATTGTTAAGTTTGGAAGCGATTTAGACACTGTAATTTGGTCTAAATACATAGGAGGAACAGGAAGAGACGCCATCTATTCTCTCAAAGTAATCGATAGCAATAAAGTACTAATTGGTGGTGGAACCACTAGCTACGATGACTTTCCTACCACAACAGGAAGCTATCAATCTTCATCTATACAAGATAGAAGTGTTACCATCGAAGAAGCTGATGGTTTCATTGCTATTATCTCTCCGAACGGAGATAATATAGAAAAATGCACCTTCATCTCCACACCTAATTACGATCAAGTTTACTTTATAGAGTTTGACCGATTCAATAATATCTATGGGTATGGGCAATCTGAAGGGGGAGATTTCCCAATATTACGAGCGCCTTTAGCAAACAGCACTGCAGGACAGTTTATTATCAAATTGGATAAAAATTTAGATTCTTTAGAATTCTCCACAACCTTTGGCGATGGACAAAGCAATGGAACTTTAAACATCTCTCCAACTGCTTTTTTAGTGGATAAGTGTCAAAATATATACACTGCAGGTTGGGGAGGTAGTATTAGAGCACAGGAACGTCTGAAAAGGTTAACAAACAATAGCCAACCAATTGCTTGTCCGCGTAGAAAAGCCTGATCTTTCTCTCGAAAGATTGCTCACCGTAGAAATATTTATATAAATAATCGTCACTGGAAATGCCCGTAAAACAACTGTCTATAAGTGCTTTAACTTGCTCTTTTTGGAACTCAGTCAACCATTTTTTTGACTGGCATAAATCGGCGTGGTGGCTGATGGAAAACTTCA
>JAESST010000103.1 GCA_016763995.1 Flavobacteriales bacterium
CTTTTGGTTACTGGAGACCAAATAATTTAAAGCAGGTAGAAACAAGAGGGATTGAAGTAAATACTGAATGGGAGCAAATAGATACTAAGGTCACCAAAGTACTGAGCCTAAATTATTCCTATACCAGCTCTGTTAATCAAGAAAAAGAACATGAATTTGACGAATCAAATGGGAAACAATTAATTTATATCCCACTTCATAAAGGAAATGTATCGTTCAATTCAACTTTTAAAACCTATTCTATTTCAATGAATCACCAATTTGTAGGCGAACGTTTTATCTCTTCTGATAACGAGGAAAACCTTCCATTGTATCAACTATTCGATATTAGTTTTACGAAAGAGTTTGCGCTTAAATCGAATCATATAAGTGTTACTTTTGGAGTGAAGAACCTGTTGGATACAGAATATCAAGCAATAGAGTGGAGGCCAATGCCCAATCGAAACTATTTTTTAAAGCTTAACTATCAATTTACTAAATGAAACAACTACTCATTCCATTCCTAATTTTAAGCCTGTCTTCCTGCAAATCTGACGATGATGGTGACGAAGAAGTAGCTATAGGAGATGCTAGAGTTGTTATTTTAAATGAAGGGAACTTTCAATTTGGAAATGCAAGTGTTTCAGTATATAACGAAGATTCTAAAACTATTGAAAATAAGGTATTTCAAGCTAATAATTCAGGCAGACCCGTAGGAGATGTAGTTCAGTCTGCGTTGCAAATTGATGATCGTCTGTTCATAGTTGTTAATAATTCAAGTAAAATAGAAGTACTGGATGCGAAAAGCTTTAAATCGATAGGTTCAATTCAAAACTTGAATTCTCCTAGATACATTTGCTTGATTAATAATGAAAAGGCTTATGTGAGTGATTTCTATGAAGATAAAGTGTATGTGATTAACCCCCAAACACTAAGCATAATAAATACGATAGAAACCAAAGGTTGGGTAGAGGAGATGGTACTTGTAAATAACAAAGTTTTCGCATGTCATGTAGATAGCAATCAAGTTTGGGTGATTGATACCAGCACAGATCAGGTAATTGAAAAGATTAATACACACATACAACCCCAGTATATTGAAGCGGATGTTAATGGGAATGTTTGGGTGAGTTGTACCGGAGGATTTGCAGGTGATCCTTCTGCTTTTTACCTAATTGATGGGAAGGCAGATTCTGTATTAAAGGTATTAGAAGAGGTAAATTCAAGCCTAAGTATAGAAGAATTTGATTTAGACAGAAGCGGAGAAAGAATCTTTTATATTTCTTCAGGTGGATTATATGAAACTCATATAGATAGTTCTAGTTTACCAACTATAGCTAAGATTCCTGCTAATAATCGCACGTTTTATGGTGTATCAGTAGACCTAACAACAGATGAAATTTACATTTGCGACGCCATTGATTATCAGCAAAAAGGAGTAATTTATCGATATGACCAATCATTCAATCAGCTAGATGCATTTAAAGTGGGAATTATTCCAGGAGACGTATATTTTTTAAAATAATGAATTATTACCCAGAGCGAATCGTTTGTTTAACGGAAGAAACAACAGAAACTCTTTACCTCTTAGGTGAACAAGATAGAATTGTTGGTATCTCAGGATTTACGGTAAGACCAAAACAAGCTCGTAAAGAGAAACCAAAAGTATCTGCTTTTGTAGATGCGAAGATTGACGAAATTTTAGATCTAAAACCTGATTTGGTAATTGGTTTTTCTGATATTCAAGCAGATATAGCAAAGGATTTAATCTCTAAAGGAATTACTGTTTGGGTAAACAATCACAGAAGTGTTGATGATATTTTTAAGATGATGGTGCAATTAGGAGCTCTTGTTGGTAAAGCAAAAGAAGCTCTTGCATTAGTAAGTCATTTTCAGAATCGGATTCAAGAGATCAAAACGATTACTTCACAGTGGGGTATTAAACCTAAAGTTTACTTCGAAGAGTGGTATGATCCTTTAATCAGCGGAATACAATGGGTAAATGAATTGATAGAAATAGCAGGAGGAGAAGACGTTTACAAAGAGAATAGTTTAGAGAGTCTTGCAAAAAATAGAATCATTGAACATCAAGAAGAAGTCATTCAAAAGAATCCTGATATCATATTAGCTTCTTGGTGTGGGAAAAAATTCAAACCAAAAAAAATGCTTGCACGAAAAGCTTGGAATGAAATAAAAGCTATTCAAGATGGAGAAGTATATGAAATAGATTCTTCCATCATTCTACAACCTGGACCTGCATCCGTGTCGGAAGGGCTCGAAATCTTACATCGAATATTTCACAATTGGGTAAAAAAGCAATCTTAAAATGAAAACAAAGCTATATTTCAATTGGAGTAGTGGCAAAGATTCAGCTTTGGCACTTTATAAGCTTATGAAGTCAGATCAATATGATGTTGATTTGTTATTTACTTCTGTTGGGAAAGAAACTCAACGGGTAAGTATGCATGGCTTAAGAGAGGAATTACTCATTCAGCAAGCAAGTTCAATTGGAATTCCATTAGATATTATGCACTTGCCTAAATCGCCTAATATGGATGTCTATAACCAAATGATGGAAGAAAAAGTGCAGCAATTGATTCATAAAGGATATCAACATACTGCTTTTGGCGATATTTTTTTAGAAGACTTAAAAAATACAGAGAACAACAACTAGGAAGGCTAGGAGTGGAGGCAATTTTCCCTTTGTGGAAAAGAGATACCAAAGAGTTGATTCATGAGTTTATAGAGCTTGGCTTTAAGTCTAAAATTGTATCTGCAAATGCAAAATACTTTGATGAAGACTTTGTTGGAAGTGACATTTCTCATGAGTTAATCGATTCCTTGCCTGAAGGTGTTGATCCTTGTGGAGAAAATGGAGAGTTCCATACGTTCTGTTACGATGGACCAATCTTTGAGAAAAGAGTAGAATTTAAACTTGGAAAGAAGGAAAAACATAGCTATAAAAACCCAACTGATCAGTCTAATGATATTGCTTTTTGGTTTTGTGATTTAATCCCCTGTTAACAATAAATAGTAGGGATTTCCGCTTTTAGGTTTTATATCTGTTTTGCTTTTCCGATATTTGTTTGTTGGACTAAAATACAGCGTTTGAAAGGACTTTTAAAATATATTTTTTTACTGCTTTTTGCAGTTAGTTTTCAGCAAGTTAATGCTCAGTTTCGTTTAATTATGGAAATGATCGTGACGGACAATGGAAAGAAGCTTCCTGGAGCACAAATCAAAGTGTTTAAAAATGGTAGTTTAGTAGAAACGTTACTAACAGATGCTAAAGGCTTAGCGGATATCCCAATGGACCCGAATGGGAATTATTCTATTGAAATTGGTGGTAACAAGGGATTGATCAAAAAGAAACTTTCAGTAAACACCAATAATGTTCCTGCTGAAGGAGCAAAAGGAGATGTGTTTTTTCCTGCAGAAGTTAAATTATTCAAGAAACTAGAAGGTATGGATGTTTCCATACTGGAGAAACCAATTGGGAAAATAGTATATGATCCTGATTACGGAGAATTTGATGCAGATCCTAGATATACCAAAACCATTCAAAAGCAATTTCAGCAATTAGAAAAAGACTTTTTAGCTCAGCAAGCTGCTGCTGCTGCCAATACTCTAAATGCTCAAAAAAAGTATGATGCAGCTATAAAGATTGCGGATAAAGCTTTTTCTGATGAAAATTGGGAAAAGGCATCAGAGCAATATAAAATAGCGGAAAAAGTTAATCCTGACCCTCTAGAGACCTACCCAAGTTTTCAATTGGCTGAGCTTCAAACGAAGTTGATTAAAATCAAAGCGGATAACAAAAGGTATGATAATGCAATTTCAAAAGCAGATGCAGCTGTTGTGGCTAAAGAGTATGAAATTGCAATTGCTGAATACAAAAGAGCATCTGGTTATAAACCAAAAGAGGAATACCCAAAAGGAAAGGTTAAAGAAGTACAAAACATACTTGTAAATGCGGTAAAAGTAGACCAATCGTATTTAGCGGCTATTGAAAAGGGAGACAACGCGCTAAAAATTAACGATATGAAGACTGCAAAGACTGCTTTTCAAGAAGCAGTTGCTTTAAAGTCCGATGAAGTGTATCCTAAAAATAAAATTGCTGAAATAGATGATATCCTAGCAAAACAAGGAGCGAAGAAAGCAGAGTACGATAATGCTATCAAGGAAGCAGATGACACATTAGCTGCAAAAGAATATGAAAAATCGAAGGCTGCTTATACTAAAGCGAAAGGATTAAAGCCCGGAGAAAAATACCCTGTAGACCAAATTGCGAGAGTAGAAGCTTTAATGGTTTCCGCAGCTAAAGTTGAACAAAACTATTTGCTTGCAATTGAAAAAGGAGATCAAGCATTAGGTTCAAAATCTTATGCAGAAGCTAAAACTGCATTTGAAAACGCAAGTCAGTTAAAATCCGATGAAGAATACCCTAAAAATAAAATCAAAGAAATCAATGAGCTGATTGCTAAAAATGAGGCACAGGATAAAAATTACAAAACAAAAATTACTGAAGGAGATAAAGCGCTTGCAGCTAAAAATTACGAAGGAGCTAAAACAGCTTATCAAGGAGCAAAAGGAATTAAACCGACAGAAAGCTATCCTCAACAGAAGTTAACTGAGATAGATGGGATTCTAGCAAATCTTGCAAAAGCAGAGGAAAGTTATAAAGTAGCAATTGCAAAAGGAGATAAAGCCATTATTGCAAAAGACTTCGAGACGGCAAAAGCTGCGTTTACTGAAGCAATCTCACTAAAGGCAAAGGAACAATATCCGAAAGATAAATTAGCAGAGATTCAAACCATTGTTTTAAGTAATAAAAAAAACGAGGAAAAGTATAATACGGCGATACAGAATGGTGACGATGCTATTGCAAATAAAGATCTAGCCAAAGCAAAGGAGTTCTTTACAGAAGCCTTGTCAGTTAAACAGACGAAAGTTACCCGAAAGGTAAAATCGCTGAGATTGAAAAGACAATTGCGGATCAAGTAGAAAAAGATAAAGGATACAATGATGCATTAGCAGCCGCTGATGATGCAATGAATAATAATGATTTAGATGCAGCAAAAATTAGTTATCAAAAAGCATTAAGCTTTAAGTCTGACGAAAGCTATCCTAAGGATCAAATTACAAAGATTGAAACTCAATTAGCTGCAAAGGAAAAGTTAGAGGAAAACTATACTTCTGCAATCAAAGAAGGGGATGATGCATTATCAGCCAAAGAATATGAGAAGTCGAAAGCGGCCTTTCAAAAAGCAAGCGCTTTGAAATCTGAAGAAGATTATCCAAAAAATAAGGTTTCGGAGATAGATGGTATTCTTGCCGAACTGAAAGGAAAGCAAGAGCTTTACACAAAGGCGATCGAAAAAGGGGACAATGCTTTTAATTCAGGAGAATTTGAGCTAGCAAAAACTGCTTTCGAAGAGGCTATAGCAATAAAAGATGATGCTTATCCAAAAGGGAAAATTACAGAGATAGAGGCTAAGTTAGTTGAACTTGCTGCGAAAAAAGAAAAGCAAGAAAAACTTGAGGCAGACTATCAAGCCGCTATTGCGGAAGGAGATAAAAATGCGGGAGAGAAAAATTATGATGCTGCAATTTCTTCTTTTAATGCAGCTTTAGCATTGAAACCTAATGAAACTTATCCTGCAGATAAAGTAAAAGCCTTAACAGAAGAGAAAAACAATGTTGCAGAAGCGGAACGTTTGGCTGTTATTCAAAAGGAATACGATGCCATTATTACAAAAGCTGATGCAGCATATGACAGCAAGAAGTTAGAAGAGGCGAAAACGGAATATCAAGCAGCTTTGGCTTTAAAAGTAGATGAAGCTCATCCGAAAGGAAGAATTGATGAGATTAATCAACAATTAGCAAATGCAGAAGCAGAAGATAAAAATTATAAGGAAGCAATTAGTGCTGCAGATAATTTCTTGGTAGAAGAAAAATACGAGGAAGCAAAAGCAAAGTATGCAATAGCCGCTGCGATTAAACCTGCTCAAGAGTTTCCAAGAGAAAAGATTAAGGAGATTGATGAGAAGTTAGCAGACTTAGCAGCAGAGCAAGAAGAAATTAGATTGCAGAATGAAAAAACAGCAGAATTGGAAGCAAATTACCAAGCTGCTATTGCTGAGGCTGATGCATTATTTAACACAGAGAAATACGAAGAAGCGAAACCAAAGTACGAAACTGCAATTACTTTCAAAGAGGATCAATATCCAAAAGATAAAATTGTAGAGATTGCAGCTAAACTGTCAAGCATTGCAGAGAAAGCAGCTGCGGATGCTGCACAGGCAAAAATTGATGAAGCTTACCAAGCGTTAATTACTGAAGCCGATGGCTTATTTGATGCTGCAAATTATGAAACAGCTAAGACAAAATATGAAGCCGCCATTGCTGTTAAGGATGAACAATATCCGAAAGATAAGATTACGGAGATTGCTACAAAAATTGCAGAATTAAGCGATCAAGCAGCAGCAGAGGCTGTTGCCGCTGAGCAAGCTAGAATAGACGGAGAGTATCAAACGTTAATTACTGAAGCTGATGGGTTATTTGATGCTGCAAATTATGAAGCAGCGAAAATAAAATACGAAGCTGCTATTGCTGTTAAGGATGAACAATATCCTAAAGACAAGATTACTGAGATTGCTACAAAAATTGCAGCCTTAAGCGATCAAGCAGCAGCAGAAGCTGTTGCCGCTGAGCAAGCTAGAATAGACGGAGAGTATCAAACGTTAATTACTGAAGCTGATGGTTTATTTGATGCTGCAAATTATGAAACAGCGAAAACGAAATATGAAGCTGCCACTGCTGTTAAGGATGAACAATATCCTAAGGATAAGATTACTGAGATTGCTACAAAAATAGCAGCCTTA
>JAESST010000104.1 GCA_016763995.1 Flavobacteriales bacterium
ATACATTTTAAAACCTCTCAGCAATGGGAGGTTTTTATAACAAAAAAAAGAAACACAATAAACAAAGAGCGTAAAGCTCTTAAAATATAAAATTTTAGAATCAGTTATGAAAAAGAAACTATTAATTTTAGTATTTGCATTTACCATAACCATAAGTGTTCGGGCACAAATTCAAACCGTACTGAGTCAACTAGATGCCCCGGTTTCAATAGAGACAAAGGATAGTATTATTTTCTTTGCTGAGGGATTTCAAGGGAGTATAAAGATGTTTAATTATCATAATGCTGTTCCTGTTGTTAGCACCTTAATAACCAGCTTGGCTAGTCCAGGTGAAATGGTGATAATGGGAGATTCACTCTTTATTCTTGAAACAGGAAAGATCTCATTGTGGAATATCTCTTCCCTCATCACGCCATCCTTAATTAGAACATTTACAGGCACTGCAGCCTCTTCTGGTTTAGCTGTTAGAGGCAACGAAATCTATTTTTCAGAAAATCAAACGGGAAAAATCAGAAAATTTGATATGTTATTGCCAAGCCCAAGCGCTGTAGATGTTCTTACAGGTCTAAATAGTCCTGGCGCGCTTGCTTTTAAGGGAAATGAATTATACTTTGCCCATTATATTCAGGGAGTTATCTATAAGTACGATGTGACAAGCACTGCAACAGTAGCAACAACTGTTTTGAATAGTTCATTTATCAGCTTTCCTCTAGATTTGTTTTTTGAGGGTAACGATTTGTATATGATTGAGTTTGGGTCATACAGTGAGATTTCTAAGATGAATACAGTCGGTTTTCCAATTACTACAACAGCATTAGTAGGCTGGTTAAATACACCCAACGGTTTGATAAAAATTGGAAACGATATTTACTTTACGGAACGTACAGGAGGAATGAATCCTTCACTACCTGGGAGTATTAAAAAGTTTACACTTCTAACAACAGGAATAGAAGATTTATCAAAGGATCAAGGAATTGAAGTATACCCGAATCCATTTAAAGAGGAGATATATCTTACTGGTTTAAGAGCTTACCAACAGGCTAAGCTTTATGATGCAACAGGCAGACTAGTAAAGGAGTTGAATCTCTTCGGCGAAACAGAACGAATAGTAACCGAAGCATTAAGAAAAGGAATATACTTTTTAAAAGTAGATGAGCAAGAGATCATCAAATTAATAAAGGATTGATAAGTAGGGAAACCCGCTTTGTCTGATTAGTAATCCTTCTATAAAAATAAATCAATTTAGAACCTCTCAGTTTAGAGAGGGGGCTTACTCACTGAAAAGGGAAAAATGCAAAGAAAGAATTTGACCGTAAGTATAATAATACTAATTAGCTTCCTGCCATTGTTATTAAAAGGGCAAGCTCCAGAAATAAAAAGCAAAGTTAAGAGTCCGCTAAAACAAAGAATTACCGCACATGCTGGAAGATGCATTCCTAGATATGATTTTGGAGACACAGATAATTCCAATAGTCGTAGTATGTATGCTTTAGCAGGCACAACGCTAGGGCTTAGTTATGCGTTTTCTTTGGTAGAAAATATTGGAATGACCTTTAAGGTAAGTAATAGCAGCTATTCTTTTGATGAAAACGCCTTTGGTAGGAATATATCAGCAGGATCTGGAACGACCTTCATAGCAGAAGCAGATAACTATAACATACTAGACTTAACAATAGGAGTACGAGGAGCAATCCCATTTGGGGCAACAAAGAAGGCAAGGCTCTTTTTTAATCCCTATATAGGCCGTTCTACTTTCTCTAAGTTCAGAATAGAATCAACACAGATCTATACGACTTGGACGGTAACTGAACAATACAAAGAAAAGTATCACTCTTTAACTTTAGGTGGCACATTTGGAATAGAGTATCAACTTTCCGACTTAATATCAGTCGGAGCTTTTGGGAATTATACCGGAACAACTTTTGAAGACACAGAGCTGCAAGTAAAAGCTAGCGGGTTTTATGAAGAATATAAAGGCAACATTAATTATAGTTCGTTTTCTCTTGGAGTAGAATTCGGAGTTAATTTTTAAAGCCCTCCGAGAGTACATGTAATTTGGCAAGGGCAGTTTAAAGACCTTTAGACCAATAAGTCGTAATAAGTTAAGAATTCCGCTTCAGAGATAATGAAATGAATGAAAAAATACATCATCCCATTTTTAATATTTTCAACCATCAGTTGTAATAGTCAATCTCCACAATCATCCTCTATTAGTGGGTTTGACGTTTCTGTAGATGAAGAGTCCATCTTATTTTCTCTAAATCAAGGAGGAGACACGAGAATACTTGAAATGAATATTGAAAATGGAGATCAAACAGTAATTAAAGATTCTGAAATCAATACGTTTTATTCGAATCCTAGGTATTCTTTGGATGGGGATGCCATTGTTTTTATAGAATATGACAAAAAGGATTTACAAAACAGTCTTTTGTGTATAGCTCAATCGAATGGGGCAAATAGTCAATATTTAGTGGAAGGGAAAGGAATTATTTCGGAAGCAATTTTCTCCGAGTTCAAGAATGAACTTTTGTTCTGCAAAGCCAATGAGTATTCTAAATCATCCCCCATTGGTGTGAAAGCTGCGCATGGTTACGATATTTACTCTTTTAACCTATCAAATGATAGTATTACGAAGTTATCCGACCTAAATGCATATAGTCTCCATCAAATATTTGAAATAGACACTAGTAACATTTTATTACACCTTGGTTCAGGAAAGGATGGAGGGTTAATGTTATTTAACAAAGAGGAGCCTGATAAACTCCAAAAAATAGTTCCCAAAAGTAATCCTCGAAAAGAAGTTAATGATCTTTTTGATACTCCTATTTATTCTAAAAGATTAAATAAAATGGCTTTTATTGCACCATATCAGCTTTATATTATGGACATGGATAGTAAAGAAGCTAGCTTGTTATTTGACAATAGAGGTGGAGCTCATGTAGATTACATTAATTTCTTGGAAAAAAAGAAAAAGGTAATTTTTGTGATAAAAAACGACCCTAATTTTTATACAATTAACCTTGATGGGAGTGGGTTGGAAAAAATAGAAGTACGAGGCTGGTAAGGGTAATGTTGGTTTACGAATATGCTCCCGCTACCGCAAGATTAGCGATAGCGTATCTTGTGGTTTAAAGGATGTGGAATTACTGAGCATGCAAGATTATTATCCTTTCGGCAGTAAAATGCCTGGTAGAAGTATTCCAGCCAGTAGCTTTTACAAGCAAGGTTATCCTGAAGGGAGGTCTGTTCCAACTCCAGCTATTATGAATAGAGCTATTTCTATTCCTATTTTAAAACAAGGTAGAAGATGATTAGTCAATTTTTTAAGACTTTCTTTATAATGTTGGGATGTTTAATCGTTTCCTGTTCGGGAAATGACCTCGAAGAGATAAATCCAGAAGCCATGGAGTATAATAATCAAGCTATGGAAATATTCTTTGATGCTCAATTTATTGATCGATCAATTGCTAGCAAGTCATTTAATGAGTCTTTAGTTTTGATAAATATGGCTATAGATCTAGATGGTGATTACGTTCTTGCCTATATTAATAAAGCTAATGTACTTTCAAAGTTAGATCAATATGAAGAAGCTATAGAGGTTTTGGAAATTGCAGAGAGCATCAGCTCTGAAAATATAGAGGTAATTACACTACAAGGGTTTTTGTATGAAAAGTCAGGAAATAAAAGTAAAGCGAATGAAAAGTATAAAGAAGTTGTTGTTGCTTATGACAAAATAATTGAGAAAAATCAAGATAATTTAAAATATAAAATAGATAGAATCTTTATGTTAGCCTTCATTGAAGGAAAAGATAAAGCTTATGAGGAAATAATGGCTTTAAAGAAAATACACCCTGATTCTCCTATGATTACTGCTATGGTAGATCAAATTTGGCATTTTCAAAGAGAAGTGTTTATAAGGGATATGTAAACTACTGTACCCAGTAGGCTGGGCTGTTTCAGGTGGTTATTTTTTAGTTGATGGAACTATTGGTTGGGAAAATGCATTGAATTCTGCAGGGGGTATAGAAAAACAAAGCCAAAAAATTCTTGGTCGTGGATGGAGGTTAACAGGGAATGGTGTGAAATAATGTATAAGACTTATCAATATCTGTATTATAGGCTATTTAAATATGCTCAAAAAACTGAGAGTAATTGGGGAAATAGTGCTATACCGCAGTGGGTGGCACTATTTTCTATTTCAATCTTAATTTTTTTAAATTTTGGTATTCTGTTATTCTTGTTGGATATTTTCTTGAATATCCAGTTGGAGTTATCCAGGATTTTTTTAATCTCACTTGTAATTTTAGTTTATGCAATCAATCACTTTTTGTTTTTTAAAAACAAAAAATACCTTGAGATAGAAGAATATTATTCAAAGGAAAGTAAGAGACAAGCCACTGTTAGAACGATATTGGTTTGGGTTTATATGATTAGCTCTTTTGTTTTAATGTATATGGTATTACCACAAATGAAGCATGGTTAAAAACAAAAAGAGAGGAATCAGTTTGAATCTTTACAGATTTGTTTAATCACATCATCAACAGTTTGGTAGTGTACCAAAGGATCTGTTATTAAATTTCCAATTCAAGCTACTTGAAACAATTGTTGCTTAAAAGCCAAACCCAATTCTAACTCCTGGGTATGCATTTTTGATTCCCCCTGGAAAATATATTTGAGGACTGAACGAAACCGCATCAATTGGATTCCAGCTTAATCCAACTCTAAATGTTCCTTCTTTAAAGGCGTCTCCTTGTCGAGAAACTAAGTAAGCAAACTCAGCACCCATGGTTTTTAAGTCTGCGTCTTTATTGTTAATGCTCCATCGGTAACCTAGGGTTAAAAAAGTATTGATGTTTACCTTGTTAGAACTTGGGAAATCATACATTAGATTGGCAGAAACATAAGGGTAATGTTGTAATGCTCCTTTTTTATTTAGTCGAATTCCAATTCTAAAGCTAAGGTCTCCCACCCATTTGTTTTTTAATAAGCTGGCTCCTGCACCAAAAGATAGCTCAATAGCATCTAGTTGACTGCCGATAGTTTTATCTTCTAAATAAGTCACTGTTCCGTTTTTACATTGGAAATAAAGAAATGAGGCTAATCTTGTTTTTTCTGGCAGTACGGGTATTAATTTAGCGAAGCAATCACTTAAAGAGATGTTATCTATTGTACTTAAATCAGAGGTCGTAAGGCTAATGCTTATGCCTTCGAGCTGAATCACTGCTTTGTCTCTAAAGCCGGTGTTGAGTACTTGATCTTTTTGAATAAGAAAGATGTTCTCTTTATCAATTTTTTTAAGGCTTAATGCACTATCAGGAGTGTAGGTGACAAGGTCAGCATCTTCAGAGTTTAATTGTGCTTTGATAGAGCCAAGGTGTTTCTGAAAAGAAGAGAGGTGTTTGGCCACATCATTTGAATCTCTCAAATGGTCATAATCTTCGATAGCGATTTTTAATTCAATGCGGTTTTCAATGTAAATCGTAAGGCTGTCTCCAATGGCTTGAGCAGCTCCTATGAAAGGAAGGCTGAAGAAACAAAAGGACATAATAAGGGCTTTATAAATGTAAATTGCTTTCATAATTAATAGGGTTAAGTGTAGACTAATTACTTGATAGTGTGTCAATTTTTACTTTAACAGATGTGTTTTCTTTTTTTGGTGTTGTACGTGTTGAAGGATTAAAATCAGGATAAATTAGATCACTTGTCGTATAGTTATCAGCGCTAATATCAAGCTCGACTTGTGGCTCCTCGATCTTCTCTTCCTTAATAGCAGGTAGGTATTGGGTAATGTATTCTGTTTGAGTGATGAATACCGTGTCGGTTTGATAAACAATTTGCTTTGAAATAATAGTGGGATTAGGGTTTACATTAACTTGAGTTAAAGAATGTTCCAAGGCTTCTACTTCTGAACAGAGCAGATCTAATTGTTGGTTTTTACGGGCTATAATTTCAACAGCATTTGTCTTGTTTTTAAGACGTTCTACTTTTGCAGCTAAAAAGTCAATCTCCGAACGGTTCTGCTCTTGTAAGTTAAAAAATAAGAAAGTGGAGCAAACTAAAAATAATATCGCAGCGGCAGCTAAGTAGTACCAAGGTACAACAAGAGTTTTGTTTGCTTGAATAGCAGCCCACACAAAAGGTTTAGAAGCATCTATTTCTCGGTGGTGCAATTGGTGTTCCTCTTGCAACTTGCCTCGTACGATTTGGTCAAATTCAGACGGTTCCATAAGCTTTTTCTTGATTAATTCGATTCATTAAGCTGTTTCTAGCTTTCTTTAATTGAGTTTTGGAAGTGCTTTCACTCACCTTTAAGAGTGCAGCAATTTCCTTGTGTGAAAACCCTTCTACCACATGCAGATTAAAAACGGTTCGATAGCCTGCAGGCAGTTGCTCAATCATTCTGAAAATATCGGCTGCCTGCATTTGCTCTAATCCATTTGCCTCTGAATTTTCTAATTTGAGTTGATGGACCTCATCGTTAAAATGCAGCTGCCTTCTTTTTTTGAGCAAGCGAATGGCTTCATTAATTAAAATGGTGCGAATCCATTTCCCTAAGCTTCCTTTTCCTTGAAAGTTGAACTTTCTCAGGTTCTTAAATACTTTCGTAAAGGAGAGAATAATAGCGTCTTCTGCTTCGTGATGATCGCTGAGATAACGCATGGCAATCAGGTACAGATCTGAATAAAACTGATTGTACAAAGATTCTTGAGCGTGCCGATCTTTCTCGACGCATCGTTCAATTAATTTTTCTTCGTTTAGTATCAATTCTTTCAATCCAATGGGGTTTCAAGTTCAGAACCCAGTCACTTACAAAATAGTTGTCTGACAGATTAAAGTTAAAAGAATTTGGGCACAATCATTCCTATGCGTCCTTTTTAGAACTCATAAGAAATCTTAAGATTTGAGAAGAAGGAGGCGAGCTGTTACTTGCCTTGCACCAAATTTACCAGTTGTCTAACATTTTCTTCTGGAGTCTTTGGCAAAATACCATGTCCTAAGTTGAAGATATAGCCTGGCTTGTTAGGAATAGAATCTAATAAAGTCTTTGCTCTTTTTTCGATTAAACTCCAATCTCCAAATAGTAAAGTAGGGTCTAAATTTCCTTGCACAGCCACTTCATAGTTCATGTCTTTCCAAGCAGCAGCTAAATCTGTTTTCCAATCAATGCCGACTACATCGGCACCTGTGGCTTTCATGTCTTGCAACAAGTGAGAAGAGTTGGTTCCAAAGATGATCACAGGAACATCTGTTTTGCCTTTGATGTACTGCACCATTTTTTGCATGTGAGGGAAAATAAATTCTCTAAAATCGGCTTGACTTAAAATTCCCACCCAACTGTCAAATATTTGAACAGCCATCGCTCCATTTTCAACTTGATACAATAAATAATCAGCCATGTTAGTGGCCAGCTTGTCCATTAGTAAATGCCAAGCATCCGTTTGACCATACATAAAGTTTTTTAGCTTGATATAGCTTTTAGAAGGACCTCCTTCAATCATGTAACTTGCTAAGGTAAAGGGTGCACCAACAAATCCTAAACAAGGGACGTTCAATTCTCTTTTTAAAATGTTTAATGAAGCTCCTGTATATTGAAGATCTTTTCCAAAATCTAAAGGTTTCAAATTTTCAACATCTCTTTTAGATGTCAAGGGATTTGAAATAACTGGTCCGACGCCTTCTTTGTAATGAAAATCAATACCCATTGGCTCTAATGGAATCATAATGTCAGAAAAGATAATAGCCGCATCAAAACCAAACTGTTGAATTGGCGATAAAGTTACCTGTGCACAGAGGTCGGGTATTTTACAGATATCGACCAAGGTATGTGTTTTGCGAATCTCTCTGTAATCTTTTTGGTAACGCCCAGCTTGTCTCATAAACCATACAGGTGGTCTATCTGTTTCTTCTCTTCTACAAGCCTTTAAAAATCTATCGTTGAATTGTGTCATGTTCTCTATCTAATAATTATCATTTGAGGTTTAGTGTCGCGGAGCTAAACTATTTCTCAATTATTATGACCGGATATTGTCTGGAATGCTTTTTTAATTCTTTCTTCTACCACTTCCATTTCATCATCTGTAATGGTAATGGGCAAGAACCATGCTTCGAACTGTGAAGGAGGAATGTATAATCCCGCTTCAGCCATTGCCCAGAAGAATTTTCCAAACAATTCAGTATCGCAAGAAGAAGCGGTGTCGAAGTCTGTGACTTCTTGTGTGGTAAAAAATGGATTGACCATTAATCCAAATTGATTCACCTTTACATCGATTCCTGCTTCAGCAGCAGTAGCTTCAAGGCAAGCTTTTATTCTTTTTCCAAGAAGATCTGCTCGCTTGTAATCTTGTTGTTTAAGTTCTCTTAGAGTTGCTAAACCACAAGCCATTGCAATTGGACTTCCAGATAAAGTTCCGGCTTGGTAAACGTTACCTAAGGGTGCTACCATGTCCATAATTTCTGCTTTGGCACCATAAGCTCCAACCGGCATTCCGCCACCAATTACTTTACCCATACAGGTAATGTCTGCTTGAATGTTGAAGAAATCCTGAGCTCCACCAAATTTATGTCTAAAGCCTGTCATTACTTCATCTATCACCAACAAAATATTGTTTTCTTGAGTGATTTCTCGAAGCTCTTTCATGAAGGCTTGTTCAGGAACTACTACTCCCATATTCCCCGCTACCGGTTCAATGAATACGGCAGCAATTTCACCTTTGTTTGCTTCAATTATTGCTTTAACACTTTCAATGTTATTGAACTTAGCAATCATCGTGTCTTTCACAGCCTCTTCAGGCACACCTGCACTAGATGGAATTCCCATGGTCATTAAACCAGAACCTGCAGCTACCAAAAGCGCATCTGTATGTCCGTGGTAACAACCGGCAAATTTTACAATTTTGGTTTTTCCTGAATAGGCTCTTGCTAAACGAATGGCACTTAAAATAGCCTCTGTTCCAGAATTTACAAAGCGAACTTTGTCTAGTTGAGGAAAAGCTTCTTTGACCAATTCAGCCATTTCAACTTCTCCTAAGGTAGAAGCTCCAAACGTAAAACTTTTTTGAATAGCGGCTTGAACAGCTGCTGTTACTTTGGGGTGTGCATGTCCTAAAATTAAAGGACCGTATGAACCAATTAAATCGATGTATTCGTTTCCATCTACATCATAAATATGAACTCCTTCACCGCGTTCAATAAATAGAGGATTTCCTCCAACTGAATTAAACGCTCTAACAGGGCTGTTTACGCCTCCTACTAAAGATTTGGATGCTCTTTCAAAAAGTTGTTTAGACTGTTCTAATTGCATATGCTAAATTTTATGCAAAAGTACACCCTAAAATAAAGTAAAAGAAGAAAAATAATTGATAAAGGAGAGGCTATTTAATGTCTAGGGAAGGACACTGTTTTCGTAAGCTTAGCTCGGTTCTTCTTAAGAATTCAGGTTCGTAACCTTTTGCTCAAATAAACTAAGAGTATTCCAACAATGAGCAAGCCCCCTTTTAAAGAATAGCTGCTTTCGTAATTGCTGCTAAATTCATTCATTGAAAAATGGAAATGAAAGCCCGAAATAATGGCATAAACAATAAAGATGATTCCAAGTATGGAGAGAAGTCTAGGAAATGTCATGTTTCAAAAATAAGATGTTTTTTTAAGAGTTAATAGCTAAAACCGTAGATTAAAGCCTTTGAACTTGAGTTCGGTTCTTCTTAAGAATTCAGAACGTAGATAAATAATAATCGAGCTCAGGTTTTGAGATGGATTAGACTTTCATTTCGGTGAAATCTAATCCTCGGCTTTCCGAAAATACTTTAGCCTGCGATAACAATTATAGCGTGTATCTCTCCTGTTCTGTTGGCAGGCTTTATATTTTTTCTTGCGCTTTAAAATCATTTTCTAAATGACCTTTTATCCAAGTTATACAATCGGTAAAATCGGGAAGTATTTGTTTCTGTGGAATTAAATCAGGAATTACATCTATCCGTTCAAGCATATACTTTGGTTGCTCTAAAAGATTTATCAGTAAGACTTTCTTGCCATTTTTTACCAAATCAACTAATACATCTTCCATGGCGTATAAGCCTGATTGGTCCATATATGGAACTTTACCCATTCTTATTACTATAGTGGTGGCACTGTCAGGAATTTGTTGGGCAAGTTGCTGGAAATTACTTGTGGAACCGAAGAAGAGAGGGCCATTGATATGCTTTATAAAAACTTTTTCTTTTAAGCTTATCGGAAAATCCAACTCATCAGCCCAAGCCTCTTCTTTAAGAGATGTTACATTTGATCGTTCACCTGTTAAATCTCCAATTTGCTTCATGAACATTAAGGAGGCAATTACTAATCCCACGCCAACCGCATAGACCAAGTTCCATGTGCAGGACAAAACAAGTACTACTAGCATGATCAATACTTCGGGGCGAGGCATATAGGGAATTGCTTTTAATCCTTTGTAGTCCATAACGCCTATGCCCACAGTAATTAAAATACCAGACAATACAGCTACAGGAATTTTAGAGGCAACAGGGCCTAAAGCAAGTAGAATAACCAACAATAAAACACCTGAAACCATACCAGAAAGCCGAGTTTTTCCTCCTGCTTTGATATTGACTACTGTTCGAATGGTAGCTCCTGCACCTGGAATACCACCAAAAAAAGCACCGATACTATTTCCAATTCCTTGGCCAATTAATTCTTTGTTTGGGTTGTGTTGAGTTTTAGTCATATTATCAGCAACTACCGAAGTTAGTAATGAATCAATAGCTCCTAAAAGCGCTAAAGTAAGCGCCGTAAAAAAATAGGGAATAATACTAGTAAGGTTGAAATCTGTTATAATAGCTAAATTCGGTAAAGGCAAGCCGCTTGGTATTTCTTCGATGGGCCTATAATTCAAGTCAAACCCGATGGCAATTGCGGACATAACAAAAAGTGCGACTAATGTGCTGGGGATTTTTGTAGTAATTCGTTTAAACCCGTAGATAACAAGGATGGTTCCAAGGGCCAGAATCAGTTCTAACCAATTTATATTTTTTAAAGCTCTTGGCAGCACTTTAATTGTACCTATAACACCCGAAGCTTCTTCATTTGCTAGAATTTGGGATTCTTTAAGAATTTGTTCTGGAGTGATGTGTTCTGCTCTTTTAATCGTCTCTCTAAAATCTTCGAGCACCAGAATATCCTCTTCCGTTTCCTCTCGCAGTATATTATCTAATATAATTTCTTCTGCATGCGGTTTAAATTGATTTACAAAATCAACATCCTCTTTAGGGTAATAGCCAACTGAGGGTAATATTTGAGTCAACAAAATGATCACACCAATGGCTGTCATAAACCCAGAAACTACTGGATAAGGAATATATCTAATATATTTCCCTAGACCTATCACGCCTAATCCAATCTGTAATAAACCTGCCAATAGAAACACAGTCATGATGGAAGGCAGTGCTTTACTGATGTCGCCATCTGAAGCTGCTAAAATTGCCGCAATCACCACCATACTGACAGCTGTCATAGGAGCAGTAGGCCCTGAAATTTGAGTATTAGTGCCGCCTAAAAGAGCAGCAAAAAAACTGACAAAAATGGCCCCGTATAAGCCTGCGCTTGGACCTAGCCCAGAACTTACACCAAAAGCTAAAGCTAGTGGTAATGCAACTATGCCTGCAGTAATTCCACCAAAAACGTCACCTTTAAAGTGAGAGAAATCAAAATCAAATATTTTTTTCATTTAGTATGCTTTTCGACTATGAACAATAAAAAAGTATTGTTCTGTCTATAGAAGCAATTTGTCTTTTTAATCATTATTTAATCAGTGTCCGATTGTTAGTATAGATCCATTTTTTGGCTCTATAAAACTAACCAAAACAGCGGGCTTGTTTTTAAAAGAATGAAGGCTTAACGAATAGACTGAACGTTTATTCTATTTATATGCTATTATTGAGTAAGTGGGGCGTTTTTTTGATTTAAAAGGGCGTTTTATAAATCTTGGCAATTGAATTATGAAGGGGTATGATGTAAATTCCTGAGGTTTTGTATCCTTCTTCTAAATATGCTTTTATAGTTGGTCTTATCATGCTCTACAAGGCCGTGCTAAAGTATTGTGGCGTCATGTCTAACGGGCTGACTCGCGAGATACAGTGTGAATCCCGTAAATAAGGGATTTAAGTTAGTAATGATGTAGCCATGTGCTTTAGCGATTGTTAGGCATATTTCTTTATCCTTCAGACTTCAAATCCAGCAGCTTCCAGAAGTTCTGGAACCGAATAGTCTATACCTGGGAGTTTGTGCCATGAAGGTTCACCCTCTGTTGTTAGATGCATGAGGGCCCAATGTGAATAAAGGTCTGTCGTTCCAGATGCCATTTGCATTTCAAAAACCCATTGGTCATTTTGTTTAGTCATCTTTCCCCATCCGGATGTGCTCATAGCCGCTCCTAATTGATTCAGGGGCATAAATGAGATCTGAACGCTTCCATCAGGAGTGACACTTCCAATCAGTCTCATACTGCTTGGTTGTTCGTCTGAGCTGTCACTTGCTTGGTACATCAATACGGCACAGTTACCCCAGAAATAGCCATCCTTATAGCCTGTGATTTGCCAAACGGTTTGATCTATCATTAAGGTGGGTTCTGTGTCATTTCCGCCCATTTTAGTCGCAGGCAAATACTCTTGAGGGACATACCAGTAAGTACCTTTCAAAAAATTCCATTTGTTATTCATGATTTCATTTTTTTGTTTGCATCAATTGTTTGATTGTGTATAACGTATAGGTTTTGTTAGGCACTGGGTTTTATTTGCCCATAGCTTTAATAATTCTGTCCTCCTTTATTAATACATCCCTCATAAGTAGTTTATAAGGAAACTGTTTATGTTTCTTAGAGTTTTTAAATCCTTCAAGAATTTTCAGTAAAGATGAGGCCGTAATTAAAGATAGGTTTAAGTCATATTCCAACTCTGTTTCATTGATGAAGTCATCGCTAAAATCTGGTGCAATCAGAAGGCTCTTAATTATCTTGCAATCCGCCTTAGTACCTAATTCTGTATACGATTTCATTTGGCGAGAAACAGAACTAAATTTATTGTAGCCACTTTCTTTAATTGTTTTACATTCAATTAAAATAAGCTCGTTATTACCTAAGTTAAGTAGAATGTCAATTTGATCTTTTTTGGTGTTGATCTCTTTTTTTGTTTTTTATCAACATTAAAACCTAACTGAGAGAAAATTGACTTTGTCAAATCTTCAAATTTTACTCCAAG
>JAESST010000105.1 GCA_016763995.1 Flavobacteriales bacterium
CCTATCATCTATAAAGGAAAATTGATTGGAGTATTAGATAGTGAGCATTCTGATTATAACTTTTACAATCAAACCCATATTGATTTGTTCCAACTTGCTTCCTGCATGCTCTCTTCTATCATTTATGATTCACAACAAAAGAAGAACTTAAGTCCCCATCAACGATTTAAAGAGTTTAAGTCTCTTTTGATTGATAAGGAACTATTCTTACAAAACGATCTAAATAAGAAAACTATATCTAACTTACTTGGATTAAGCTCCCAATATCTTTCAAAAATCATTTCTCAATTTTCTGATAAGTCTTTCCCTGAGATTGTTAATGAACTTAGGATTATCAAAGCAAAAAAACTATTGATCGACCGTTCCTTTTCTACCTGTTCTATAAGTGAGCTTTCTTACGAAATCGGTTTTTCTTCCAAGTCAA
The DNA here is from genome assembly GCA_016763995.1 of Flavobacteriales bacterium. Taxonomy (GTDB): domain Bacteria; phylum Bacteroidota; class Bacteroidia; order Flavobacteriales_E; family Vicingaceae; genus NORP294. The sequence continues at coordinate 425 of JAESST010000105.1, forward strand.
GTTTTAATCGAGCTTTTAAAAAGCATACCCAACTTACACCCAGGGAGTTCAAAAAATTTGTCTTAATTTTTAAGAAAGCGAAAAATTGACACCTTTTTAATTTAGTTTATTTTTTATTTACACTCAAGTAATTGATGATTAGACGAATCGACATAGGGAGCGTACCGAAAAGCCCTTATCAATTAGAGTAGGTAAATTAAAATTCTATTATTATGAAAACTATATCACGCATATTAATATTAAGTGCTTTCATTTTGTTTTTAAGCACCAGTTCAAATGCCTCAAATTTAATTACAGCACCAATTGTTAATGGGGATGCTCTTGAATGTGGAGGCGATGCCAAAGAGTACGAGGCTACTATACAGCTAGTAAGGGTAAAGGTAAAAGATGAAAGCCCTGCTAAAGAGAAAAGGGCAGTAAATGCTCACATTACAAAATCCATTACAGCTAACCCTGCTGCATATGGAATTACAGCAACTTGTGGAGAATGTCAAACCTCAACACAAACCGGTTGTGACCTTTCGATAGGCGGTGTAAGTGTAACAATGACGTATAGTGGTAGTAGTGGGGGAAACTCTTACTATAAGGTTTCGACACAAACCATTAAGGTTAAAGTATCTTGCACTATATGTGAATCAGATGCGACACAGAAAAAAGCAACTACAATTAATAATGTTGGAATTAAAAATTATGAAAGTCATCATTCCACTACCGTCCATAAGTCAGGTTTAGCATTCAAGCATTATCCAAATCCAAGTAATGGTAATGTCACAGTTTCATTCGATGTTAAGAATGAAGATAATTATAAACTCACAGTTAGAGATATTCAAGGAAGGACTTTGATTCAAGAAAATCTTGGCACTCTTCCTAAAGGAGATTACAAAAATGAGTTTGATCTCCAAGAGCTTTCAACTGGAATGTACATTTTGAGTTTAGAATCATCAACTCAAAGAGCAAACGATCAATTACTTATAGAATAATATTTATTGATTTAAATAGCCAATTAAATTGCTTTAATGAAATGCCTGGCCATGGTCAGGCATTTCTATTTTTAAAATTTGTTCCACTTTTTCTTGAACCTTTTTAGATTCAAGAATCTTCTAAAAAACCGCTCATATCCTCAGGTTGAGGATATACATTTTCCAAGCGTGCTAATAAAATGATTTCACCTAAATGAAAAGAGAGGTGGCTACTTAACTCAATCATGGTCTTCAACATCAATGTGTCGTTTAAATCGTTCAATAAAAAAGAAGATGCTTTCAATTCTATCTGTTTAATTTGACTTAAAAAGGCTTGTATTTTTTGATTTAATTCCTCCACATTAGCGGGACTGTTTGTCGATTTCCATGAAATCGACTCATCAAAAGCTTGATCATTTTTACCTTCGAAAGTCGTCAATTGATATTCTTGCCAAAACACCAAGTGATTCAAAATCTGCCAAATTGTTTTGGAATGTCCTTTTATTTGAATTCCATAGATTTCAAACGGAAGAGTTTCAAATACTTTAAACGTTTGGAAACTTTCTTGAAAAATTAGGCTAGCCCTATTTTCTGCCATTCTCTTCCTAAAGGTTTTCTAATTCTTTTTTCAAACTCTCTGACAAATCATCGGAAGCTTTAATCAATGGCATTCTAACAGCATTACCACAAACTCCTTGTAACTTTAAAGCGGCCTTCACTCCTGCTGGATTTCCTTCCGCAAACAAAAGATTAATAAAGTCTAACGATTGATAGTGTAAGTTCCTTGCTACTTCGTTCTCTTCCTTCAAACTGAACCTCACCACATCAGATGTCAGTTTAGGTAGACTATTTGCCAAAACAGAAATAACTCCTTCTCCTCCGCAAGTTAAAATTGGAAAATTGAGTGCATCTTCACCTGAAAGTAGAATAAAACCTTCTGGCTTCCTTTTTACAATTTCCATCACCTGGTTTAAATCTCCAGATGCTTCTTTCATGGCTACAATGTTTTCAAAATCATACGCCAATCTCAATGTAGTTTGAGCAGTCATATTAGATGCCGTACGACCAGGAACGTTGTACAAAATAAGTGGCAATGGAGAATGTTCTGCTAATACTTTATAGTGTTGGTAGATTCCTTCTTGTGTTGGTTTATTGTAATACGGACTTGCAGATAAAATAGCATCAACACCTGTCAAATCTACTCTTTCAAATTCTTCTACTAAAGCTGCAGTATTGCTTCCACCAATACCCAATATCAACGGCAAGCGACCATTGTTCGTGCTTCGGATATGATCCAATACTTGATCTTTTTCAGCGGTCGTCATTGTTGCAGGCTCACCTGTAGTTCCTAGTGCTACCAAGTAATCTAAGCCACCATCAATAACATAATTAACTAAATTTGTTAAGCCTTCAAAATCTACAGTTCCATCTTCGTTAAAAGGTGTTACCAATGCTACTCCTGTTCCCTTTAATGCTTCCATATTATTTTTTATTTATCATTTTCAAGTAAGTGCTTACTTGGCTTAAATAGTAGTCTAAATTATTATCTTTTGTTGCAATCGTTAAATCACATACTTCATCTTGATACATCCCTGACTTTCCAACCTTGAAATTTGCAGTTGAAAGGCTTGAAATTACTTCTAAAGTAAAATTATTATTAAAGTTCAAATCAATTAACAAATGATACTTTTTAGCAATGCATTTTAACACTCGAGTATCTTTTGGGAATCCCATCCAATTGATGCTTTTCTTATCAAAGTACAGATAATTCAATTCATCTTCGGGCCTTTTATCTTCTTTCCCCTTTAGTTTATAAAAAGCAATTGAATCGGCCTTAATTCCCTCTTCCTTCAAGAAACGTGCATAGTTTCTAGCTTTCTTTTCAGTTGTAGCATCACTTGCATCATAAACAATTAATGCTGTTTCTGCAGCAGAAAGATTTGCAGCTCTAACCTGCCTCTTTATTCTTTTAGCCTTTCTCGCCAAATATTTTCTAGCAATTACACTCATTTACTTAAGATGAATCTCTTTAACCATTAGTTTCCCTGCTTTTTCATTAAGTCGTTCCTTCAACTTGGTTTTCGCATAACTCAACTCTTGTCGTAATGGAGCAGAATCTAAACGTACGTAGAGTATTCCACTTTTGAAATAGATCTCAGAGGTATGTCTTGAAATCATTTTACCAACGATTTCTTCCCAACTTTTCACTAAACTCATTTCATCTAAACGATCACCTAAACCATATGCTCTTAGCATTTGATTGACTAACTCTTTCAAGGGTTTCTCTTCTTTCTTAGACACTTTTTACCTCCCCATTTTCTATGTTAAATGCCTTATAATCTGTTTCAAGTGCATCAAACAGCTTAGGCAATCGCTGAGCGTGGGTATCAGAAATAAACACTTGACCAAACCAATCTTTTTGAATGACTTGCATCAACTTTGCAACCCGATCTTCATCCAATTTATCATAAATATCATCCAATAATAATATTGGAGCAATTGATTTATTATTTTTTAAAAATTCAGCTTGCGCTAGCTTAAGAGATAACAAGAATGTTTTCTGTTGTCCCTGAGATCCAAATTTCTTTAAGGACTTCCCTTCTATTTCAAACGATAGGTCATCCTTATGAGTACCGGTTGATGTATAGGTTAACCTCCTATCCTTTTCTCTACTGTTTAACAAGTTATCTCGAAAGCTTTGTTCTTTCAATTGAGATTGATAGATAAGGTCCACTGTTTCTTTATTTCCACTAATAAACTCATAATGCTTTTGAAACAGAGGTAGAAACTTAATAATAAATTGCTCACGAGCTTCATATATTGGAGTACCATACTTCATAAGTTGCTCATCCCAAACTTCCAGGCTTACTTCATCAAATCTTCTGATCTCCATAAACTTTTTTAACAAACGATTTCTCTGAGACAATGCTTTGTTGTATTGAATCAAATGATCTAGGTATTGTCTATTAAATTGAGAAATGATTAAATCTAGAAAACGGCGTCTTACTTCACTCCCTTCAAGAATTAATAAAGAATCAGATGGAGAAATCATAACCAGAGGAATTAATCCAATATGATCCGCTAACTTATCATATACTTTTTTATTCCTTTTGAGTTGCTTTTTCTGACCTTTCTTAACTCCTACATGAATTTTCTCTTTTTCATTATCTCGATTAAATTCTCCTGATAAGCTCATAAAGCCTTCTTCATCTTTGATCAGTTGCGAATCGATAGGATTAAAAAAACTTTTACAGAAAGCAAGGTAGAAAATTGCATCTAGCAAGTTGGTCTTTCCTTGACCATTATTACCCAAAAAACAGTTGATATGCGGTGAAAGCTGTAGTTCAGCTTCTGCATAATTCTTAAAGTTTAGCAGCTGTAATTTTTCTAAATGCATTTGCTTACAAAAATACCTAAAGCATTATCTAAAAGTGCTAAAAAGAATTAATTTGAAACTACCTAAAAAAACCTATTTTTGCCGATTCGAAAAAGAATACAAAATGGCTAAAAAAACAGAGGAAAACGAAGAGCTAATCGTAGATGTACAAGAAGTCTATAGTAAGACAGAAACATTTATCGATGATAACAAGAAAACTTTGTCAGGAATTGTGACAGTACTTGTTGTACTAATAGGAAGTTATTTCGCCTATAATAGTTTTATTATTGCCCCTTTGGAAGAGGAAGCTCAGAAGGAAATGTTTATGGCCGAAAAACATTTTAGGTTAGATTCCATGAACTTAGCAATTGATGGAAACCAAGAATTTGCAGGATTCATTGAAATTGCTGACAAATATAGCGGTACAAAAGCAGGAAACTTAGCGAACTATTATTTAGGGATGGCATTCTTAAATATTGGTGATTACCAATCTGCGATTGATGCTTTAAATCAATTTGATGGCGATGATGAAGTATTAGGAACATTGACAATTGGAGCTATTGGAGATGCATTACTTGAATTAGGGGAAACTCAAAAGGCTGCATCACAATATAAGAAGGCCGCAAATCGCAGAGACAATGAATTTACGACTCCATTATTTTTGATGAAAGCTGGTAAAACTTACGAATTGGCTAGTGATTTCAGTAGCGCAACTGAAGCTTACAAAACCATAAAAGAGGAGTACAAATCTTCTCCAGAAGGTAGTGATATCGATAAGTATATCGCAAGAGCTGAATCTGCAGCTAACTAGTAATATGGCAACTGAAGGAAATAATCTTTCCGATTACGACTTTTCTAAAGTTCCAAATGGTTCTACAATGACAATAGGCATTGTCGTATCAGAATGGAACGAACAAATCACTACAGGTTTACTGAGAGGTGCACACGCCACACTAATAAAGCATGGCGTTTTAAAAGCTAATGTACATGTACATTTTGCCCCAGGAGCTTATGAACTTCCTTTAGCGGCTCAATTTCTTTTAGAAAATAAACCTGTTGATGCTGTTATTTGCCTTGGTTGTGTTATTCAAGGAGAAACAAAACATTTTGACTACGTTTGCGAGGGTGTCTCTCTTGGTATTAAAGATGTAAGCTTAAAATACAATGCCCCTGTAATTTTTGGCGTATTAACTGATAATACTCTACAACAAAGCATTGATAGAAGTGGTGGCAAACATGGTGATAAAGGCGATGAAGCTGCTGTTACTGCAATAAAGATGGTTGCCCTAAAAAGAGAGCTAAGCGTTAACTAGACTTCGTCTTTACCTTATTCCAAGTTTTTATTTGCCAATTTGTTTGAACTTCGCATAGCAGATTCCCTGAAACATCGCGTACATTGATTGTACACTTTTTATAAACTAAGCCTTCTTCTTTTAAAGGCTTTAGCACATTTGCTTGAAAATCTTCTTCGTTTATTGTAAATACAGCATAAGCTTCTGTCTTACCCTGGTATTTATAACTTACATTCATCGACTCCATAATTATTCTATAATTCTTCATTCCTAAGCGATGTAGCAATAAAAACCCTGAACAATATTCAGCTGCTGTTGCCAAGCAACATGCATGTAATCCTTTTAAATGATTTTGATTAATTCGCCAATATGGAATCTTCACTTTTACCTCAAGATCAGAAATTGAAACTACCTTGAAACCGTGTGGCCTATTAAAGGGAATAAAACGTTGCAATAAAAAATTGAGTTTCATTCTGCCCCACTTCGAAGTCTTTGCAGTTTGTATCAGTTTATCAATATTCATTATTTACAGTATATTTATTCAAAGCTATAGAAATGAAACCGGAAGAGCGAAAACTGTTAAAAGAAAAAATCGAACAAGAAATTTCCAAACTCTCAGAAGGAATGTCAGAACTAAAAGAACTAGTCAAGCCCATTTCTCCTGAAAATGCCATAGGCCGAATTAGTCGGATGGATGCCATTAACAACAAAAGTGTAAATGAGGCTGCATTACGAAAAGCAAGTATTCGATACGATGATTTAAAGCAAGCCCTATCTAGAATAAAACACCCTGAATTCGGGATTTGTGCAAGGTGTCAAGAGATTATTCCAATGGGAAGAATGTTACTACGACCACAGAGTAAATCCTGTGTTAACTGTGCTCATTAAATTGAATAAAATTTCTTTATTACTAGGTCTCTCAAAGGTATATACCTAATTTTGCAGGCTATTAATTTTAAAGAAAAGAGATTATGTCTCAAGCAGAAAAAGGAAACAAAGTTAAAGTTCATTATACAGGAACTTTAAGCGACGAAACGATATTTGATAGTTCTAGAGAAAGAGAACCTATTGAGTTTACAGTTGGTGAAGGACAAATGATTGCAGGTTTTGATGCTGCTGCGATTGGAATGAAAGTTGGGGAGAATAAAAAAGTGAACATTCCTGCGAATGAAGCTTATGGACCAAAAAGCGAAGAAGCAATGATAAAGGTTCCTAAATCTCAATTACCAGAAGGTATGGATCCTCAGATTGGTATGCAGTTAGAAGCGACTCAACAAGATGGTAGAAATCAAGTTTTAGTAGTTGCTGAAGTTCTAGAAGAAGAAGTTATTTTAGATGCAAACCATCCACTTGCAGGAAAAGATTTAACATTCGATATAGAAATGATGGAAATCAACTAAGATTTCTTTCACACATAAAAAAAGCCTCAAATGAAATTTCATTTGAGGCTTTTTTATATAATTTATTCCGGATATCTTCATTATTTATTGTTTTTTAATGTGTTCCATAAGACCATAACTTTTATATTTTCTAGATTTTTCAAAATTTTATGCACTTCAAAAATCACTTATAATAACAATGATAATCAATAGCTTCCAAGCATCGTGACAAAATAAAATTGAGTGCGCTTATTTCATTTCGTAAACCTGAATACGCATATACCCCTTTACTTGCAGTCGCTTTTTATTGTAAATGAATATTTCAAGTTCGTTTGCTTTGGGGATTTTTTTATTGTGTAGGTAAAATCAAATGAAATATTCCCTGTTTCATCTGCGGCAATCCGTTCCAGCAAACTGAATGCTTTACCAAAATAATCTTTTCCGCTTAAACTATCTTGTGCAACTAGTACTACATTCATTTGGTCATAAAAATCTAACTCATTTAGATTTCCAGTTATTCGAATAAAACAAGGCGTAACAATAGGTTCTTTATGTAATTGAATGTATTCCTGCTTGGAGTTTACTCCTTTTCCAAAACCATACAGCTTCCTCCGTTTCAAAAACTCCTTTCGCTTATATAATGCCAATCCTGAAATCTGGTCTTCATGTATTTTAGAATAAACTTTTTCAATAAAAGGTCGTAATTCTGGTAGATGAATAATATAATCTGTCAATGTATCTTCTCTAAAACCTGAAAGCTGAAAAGTGTAAGCGGGAAGCTTTTCCACTTTAATTAGTTCGTTATCCATGCTCCAGAATCGCCCGCCTGTGCTTGTTGGAATTCCTTCAGTAAGAGGTGGAATTAAACTAATTAACTCCTTATCCATATGTTCATAGTAATATGTCCTTGTGTGTGTTAGATTTACCTGAGCAATAAAAAAGAGGAATAAAATCGAACTTATTGCTTGAGATATCCTTTTGAACCTAGCTTGATCTATCAAAAAACTAATACTTCCGTAAAAGAATATGACCAGAAATGTAGCGCTCCTATCTTCAGGAAAATTTACCGACAACAAAAAATTTTGAGCAAAAATTGCTAGAACTGATAAGCTTAGAAAAATATAAAAGAGATGATTGACTTTTATTTCAAATCGATTGTTATATATAGACTTAGTGCACTTTATAATAACTAATGCGAAGACTGAAACAACAACAATATCTATAGATAAGTGCTCTATTGAGAAAAGTAGAGTACTAAGATTGTGAAGCGTTGTTGCAATAAAATCACTTTCATTTCCAAGATACAATTTCCCTATTTCTTGTAAAAAAAGGGCATAATATATTGCTCCAGATAATAGAATAAATGACGAAGCAATAAGAATAATTTGCCCCCTTTTTCTTTGTTGTATGCTTAATACCTGCAACAAAGTCATGCCAATTAATGATACCGTAATTAACGATAAATTTGCATATACACAGAGTATCCACGACATTACAGCCCAAGCTAAACTCTTAAATAATTTATTTTCAATATAATTTGCAGTAGATATCAGGGCTAATAGTAAAAAACCCCAAGCCAAGCCATAACCTCTTGCTAAACTGAAAAAATCTAGCAGAAAAACAGTACAGGTTAAAGAGACAAGCAATAATAAATAGGAAGATTTCTCCTTAAAGAACTTTCGAAAGCCAACAACACTCCAATAAAATACTGGGAATATTAACACATTAGCTAGCCTGCAAACCCACATTGCTTCGGAATTGAATAAGCGAACAAAAAAACCTCCTAACAAACTATTTAAGAAATGGTTATTTGCATCAATGTATCCTTTATAGGGAAAAGGATTCCAATCCAACATGTAGGCATATTTACTTACAACTTCATCATGAACATAAAAAACAAGAAAAGACCTTAGTATTACTAAGGTCCATAAAACAACAAATAGAGTTGTTTCTAGTTTGTTCTTATTTAAGAAAAAAAAATATTTTAGTTTGTTTCAAGCCAATCGGGAGTTGAATTTGAATGATAAAAGTAGCTAATTCAAAACACCTTATTCAGTATTTTTCGGCTTCTTTAGTCGTTTCGATTTTTTTAAGCTCTCTTGAATAATCCATTCTAATTGACCATTAGTACTGCGAAACTCGTCCGCAGCCCACTTTTCAACAGCCTTCATTAATTCAGAATCAAGACGTAAAGCAAATGCTTTCTTCTTTGCCATTTACTACCTTATTTTCTCCATAAGTACTACTACTACCCCCCCATGAACAGCAATGGAAAGGGCTTTCCATCCCTCCAAAGCCATTGAGTTTAGCCGATCTTCAAACTTGGCTTCACGTTCAAAAGCTCCCTTGCGTATGATTTTATACTTTTCCATTATTAATGATTTAATGTTCCGGTATTAATTACAGGGGCAGCATCTTTATCCGCACAAAGCACCGTTAATAGATTACTAACCATAGCTGCTTTTTTATCATCATCCAATTCAATTATATTCCTACTCTTCAATTGATTAATTGCTTCTTCCACCATCCAAACAGCTCCTTCAACAATTTTCATTCTTGCAGCTACAATAGCGGTTGCCTGTTGTCTTTTTAACATGGCACTTGCAATCTCTGGGGCGTAAGCCAAGTAACCAATTCTAGCTTCTAACACTTCAATTCCGGCAATTTGTAATCGCTCAGAAACTTCTTTTTCCATGTTATCATTTACTTCCTCCATTCCACTTCTTAGTGTAATTTCTTCCTGGGCATCATCAAAGCTATCATAAGCGTACATGTTCGCTAACTTTCTAACAGCTGCATCTGTTTGAACTCGTACAAAATTTTCATACACATCAACATCAAAAGCTGCTTTATAGGTTTCTTTTACTTTCCATACTAGGATAACGGAAATGTTAATTGGATTCCCTAATTTATCGTTTACTTTTAGTCTCTCGCTGTCAAAATTTCGAGCGCGAAGAGAAATCCTATTCCTAACGAAGAATGGATTTACCCAATAAAATCCATGTTGTTTCACGGTTCCTTTATACTCTCCAAACTAAGTCATAACTCTCGAACTATTCGGATAAACAAAGAAGAATCCGACACAAAGGAAAAGGACAACTGCAAATGCAATTAAAAACCATGGTGAATTCATGAGCGCTATACCGGCTACTCCTATTACAATTAAAGTCAAGATTACAGCTATCATCGTGTAACCCGATGAGGGTTTCATTTCTTTTTCGTTTGTCATAACGTTTAGTTTAAGTGATATTATTTTGATATCACAATGATAGTCAAAAAATAGCTCTCAATTTAAAAAATGGGATAAGCGGTAAAGCTTTTATCTTTTTGCTAGAATTAACCGAACTTTGTTTAAAAGACTTTTTATGAGTGAATATCAACTTTCAGATTATAGCCATTCCCTTTCTATAAAAGTTCGATTTATGGATATCGATGCTTTGCAACATGTTAACAATGCACGCTATTTAAATTTTTTGGAAGAAGCAAGAATCTCGTACTCTCAGCAACTTCTCAATACCTATAATTCTATTCAAGAATTAAACATTCTTGTTGCTAGAGTAGAAATTGACTTTATGAGACCCATTCTATTTGGCGAAGAGGTTCAGATTTATACCCGCATTGCTAAACTTGGGAATAAAAGTTTTGTATTCGAAAGCATAATTACTACTAATGCTAATGGCGATGAAAATATTGCAGCTAAAGCCTCACAAACATTAGTAGCATTCGATCCTAAAACGGGAAAAACAGTTTCAATCAACGACAATCTTAGAGCCAAAATAATCAAATTAGAACCTCAATTGGAAAGAAAATAAACATTTGGAGCTTATAAGATTCTGATCTATATTTAACTATCGATAGACAACTTAAATATAGATACCTTACTTATCAAGAATTAGAATTATTTGGTGAAGACTTTTCTGAGTTCTTGTATGCTAACGGAATAAATCGTTATGAATGGAAAATATTACAAGATCAATACTCTGATTATGCTTTAAAGATATTAGGAAATTACAGCGATATCACTTTTGATAAAGTCATGCGATCGGTCGAATATCTTGAAAAAAGAACCAATCATACACTAGAGACTATTAAGTGTACCGCCTCTAGTATGATGACCATTGGAATTCAAATTCCTGCTTACTCAAATATTGACCTTCTCAACGCCGATACAGCAACAGAATTTTCTAATTACGAGCTTGGCACTTGTAAATCATATCAGAAAGCTTCCAATTACTTCTTGAGTAGAGAAAGTGAAATCTTCCGTTTGATTGAATCAGGATACAAAGTAGCCAACGAAAATACTTTTAACCACTTAGATCATTTGCGTAAAATTCAACTCAATTAGGATTGATCCATCTCACGCAAGATAATTAAGAGCTCTCCTTCCGAATCAACTCCCAATTCATCCAACAATAACACCACCTCTTTTTCCAATTCCCCATTTTTAAAGTAATGGTCTCTTAAGAAGTGAATAAACTTTAACGTTTTAAAAGCATTGAACCATTGAAAAAAGCGCTTAACGAAACGGTCTTCAGAGCTTGACTGTCTTTTTATTTCATCCAAACGATTCTCTAATTCTTCTAAACCTAAAAACGCAATCAGCATCGGATGAAAATTTGCATCTTGTGTAAACCAATTCCCTACTGCTGAAAAGCATTCTTTTATTACTTTGAAGCATTCAAAAGAATAACTCTTTTCAATTTCTCTCTCTTGGTCTATCATTTCCTGAATGGCTCTTCCTGTTCCGAATGGCACCCGGTGCGAAGCTCTTGGAGAAGGGATCACTTTCGTTGACTTTAACTCTGTAAGCGTTCCTATATCTATAAATTTTTGTAAGAAATAGAAGTCTTCTCCCGCTTTTCTTCGATTCATCCCCCCTTGTTTACAGTAAGCTATTGCATTAACTGCCATAGATGACCCAATTGTATGAAATGCGTATGGCAGCTTAGCAAAGTTCAAGCCATTCTTATAGTACCTTAAATGAAGTTCATAATAATGGATTCCTCTATAAATTTCAGAGGAAAAATCATTGCCATCAATTGGATGTTCAAAATGGATAGAACAAGCGCCTGATTGAGAATAAGTATTAAAGTGATGTTCAATTTCCTCTAAGTAATTAGTCTCACAACGAGAATCTGCGTCGAAACATACAATAATTCCTTGTTCATTCTGCACCTGTTGAAACCTTCGGACGGCTTCATCCATTCCAATTTTTCTTGCCAAACCAACACCCGCATGCTTTCTCGGGAGGCTATTTTGCTCTAGACAATACAGCTTAAATTGAGGAGCCTGAATTAATTTGTACCACTCTTCTAAGTCTCTTTTTGATTTTTGATTTAACTCTAAAACCTCTTGTCCCGAAAGTTCTGAAGCATTAAACACTACAATTACTTCTAAAGCCTTTTGTGTCTTGTTACAGGCTTGAAGGCTACTTAAGCTTGTAATTAGCTCTTCTTCGTCGTGTGCTGGAATTACAACAACTAATCCCAAATCATTCTGAGGTACTTCATCAATCAATTTACTTGTAAAAGCATGTTTTGATAAGTAAGTAGTAAAATCTGATCGCATGAATGAAATAATGATTTGAAAAAAAAATTAATCTAAGCTTTCTAATTAGTCTAAAATCTGATGCAAAAACTTAGGTAATCATTGAACTAATTTAGTTCGAATCGATAAAAATAGACTGCCCTTTGAAGGAGATTTTTTGATTTATATAAATTCGATTTCTAAGGGTATAAACGCTTTGTAAACCACTTCCTAGATCCGTGTTGTTTCTCATATGTTATTCTATCGTGTAATCTACTTGGTCTTCCTTGCCAAAACTCAAAATAATTAGGGATAAGTGCATATCCTCCCCAAAAATCAGGTCTCAGAACTTCTTTCCCTTCAAATTTCACTTCTAATTCTGCGTGATGCACCAGCCTATCGATGGCGGCGATGGTCATCGTTGAGTCATCGAACAGTTCATCCCATTGCTCGAACGACTTA
>JAESST010000106.1 GCA_016763995.1 Flavobacteriales bacterium
TGATGCAAAAGACTATGGGAATGGATCAGCAGAGTTAGAAGAGGAGTATTTAGATTCTATGGCTAGTCAGCCAGTTTATCCGCTCTTCGACTTTACTTACGGTGAAGTAAGAAAGAATGTTTTAAATCTAGGACTGGATTTGAAAGGTGGTATGAACGTGACATTAGAAGTATCTGTTGCGGATGTTGTAAAGGCATTGTCTTCTAATAGTAAAGATGACGTATTTCAAGCTGCTGTTGTTTTAGCAAAAGAAAAGCAAAAGTCAAATCAAGATAACTTTGTAAGTTTATTTGCAGAGGCTTGGAGTGAAACTGCAGGTGATAAAAAGCTTTCTTCGATTTTCTATACATTAGAGAATAAAGAAAAGATTGATCGAAATGCTACAAATGAAGAAGTAATCGAATTTATTAGAGAAGAAGCTGACGCGGCATTTGATAGAACGTTTGAAGTAATAAGAACAAGGGTAAATCTTTTCGGCGTAGCTCAACCTAACATTCAAAAATTAGATGCCTCTGACCGTATTTTGGTTGAATTACCAGGTGTTAGGGATAAAGATAGAGTTCGTCAATTACTTCAAGGAACGGCAAAGCTAGAGTTCTGGGAGACATTCGATAATTCTGAAGTTTATGGTTACTTGGCTGAAGCCAACGAGAAGTTGAACTTGATTAAAGGAGGAGAAGAAGTTGAAAAGGACACGACTTCAAATGAAACAGAGCTTGTTGAAGAACTAATAGAAGATGTAGTTGATGCTGTTGAATCAACTGACTCAACAATTGCTTTAGATTCATCTGACATAGTTGAAGAAGAGTCTAATTCTTTATTAGATGAATTAACAGAAGGAGAAGATTCTACAGGAGGCGCTGCAAGCGATCAGTCTTTTGAAGATTTTGCGAAAGATAATCCATTGTTTGCTATTCTATCTCCTGCAATTTACCAAAACGATGAAGGTAATTATGTGCCAGGCGATGGACCAATAGTTGGTTATGTTGCTATTAAGGATACAGCAAAGGTGAATGAATACCTAAGAATGCCTGAATTAGCTGGTCTCTTTCCAAATGATTTAAGATTGCTTTGGACAGCAAAGCCATTTGATGAAGATGGTAAGTTTCTACAATTAATTGCAATTGAAGTAAAAAGTCGTGATGGAAGAGCACCATTAGAAGGAGATGTGATTACGGATGCATTTCAAGATTTTAGCCAGTTCGGCGGTGCTGCAGAAATTACAATGAAGATGAACTCTTTAGGAGCTCAAACGTGGAAAAGATTGACTGGAGAAAATATCGGGAAAAGTATTGCGATTGTTTTGGATGACTATGTATACTCTTTTCCGAATGTAAACGGAGAAATATCAGGTGGTATCTCAAGTATCTCAGGAGACTTTACGATTGAAGAAGCAAAATTAATTTCAAACATCTTAAAGGCAGGTAAGCTTCCAGCTCCTGCAAGAATAGTAGAAGAAGCAGTTGTTGGCCCATCATTAGGTCAAGAAGCAATTAGTTCAGGCTTGCTTTCTTTTATTGTCGCTTTAATCATAGTGTTGTTATACATGATTTTCTATTACGGAAAAGCAGGTATTGCTTCAGACATTGCATTGTTGGCAAATCTTTTCTTCATTATGGGAGTGTTGGCTTCTACGAACATAGCCTTAACCTTACCAGGTATTGCAGGTATCGTATTAACGATTGGAATCGCGGTTGATGCAAATGTTCTAATTTATGAAAGGATTAGGGAAGAATTAAGAGCAGGGAAAGGTGCTAGATTAGCTGTTGCAGATGGTTATAGGAAGGCATACTCTTCAATTATTGATGCCAATGTAACAACTCTCTTAACAGGTATCATTCTTTGGTTTTTCGGTACAGGGCCAGTTGAAGGTTTTGCGAAAACATTGGTGATTGGTATTCTAACTTCTTTATTTAGTGCAATTTTTATCACACGATTAATTTTTGCATGGAGGTTGGATAACAAGAAAACAGTTACTGTCGCTACTAGAATGACAAAGGATGCATTTACTAATATGAAGTGGAATTTTATTCCGAAAAGGAAAACATTTTATGTGATTTCATCTATTATTATTCTAGGAGGTATTGCTTCTTATGCAGTTAGAGGGCTTTCTTATGGAGTTGACTTCTCAGGGGGACGATCATACCTAGTAAGATTTGATGAGTCTGTTCCTACAGAAGGAGTTAGAGGGGTATTATCAGGAGCATTTGAAGCAGCACCTGAGGTAAAGACATTTGGAAAAGACAATCAAGTGAAAATTACTACGAGTTACATGATCGAGAGTGAGGCTGCAAACGCTGATTCGATAGTTGAGGCAAAATTATATGCAGGATTGGCTACTTATTTAGATGGAGCGAGTTTTGCTGATTTCAGTGAAAATAACTTAATGAGTTCTCAAAAGGTAGGACCAACCATTGCGGATGATATTAAGAAATCTTCCGTGTTGGCGATCTTATTCTCACTAATCATTATCTTTTTGTACATCTTATTGAGATTTAGAAAATGGCAGTATGGTCTTGGTGCTGTTGTTGCAATTTTCCATGATGTACTTGTTGTTTTGGCAGTATTCTCATTGTTGCATGGAATCGTGCCATTCTCATTAGATATTGATCAAGCCTTTATTGCGGCAATTCTTACCGTAGTTGGTTACTCTATTAATGATACCGTGGTTGTGTTTGATAGGATTAGAGAATACCTAGGGTCTTACAAGAAAAGAGAAATGGAAGAAGTGGTAAACGATGCCTTGAATAGTACGTTAAGTAGAACGATTAATACATCTTTAAGTACATTCTTTGTATTGTTGATGATCTTTATTTTTGGTGGAGAAGTAATTAGAGGGTTTGCATTTGCTTTATTAGTTGGTGTAGCTGTTGGTACTTATTCTTCGCTTTGTGTGGCAACTCCTATTGTAGTTGATTTGTCTAGAAAAACATCAATAAAAGGTAAAAAGTAATACAAGTCTAAAGTAGTTAGAAGCCCTGTTCTTGATTTTTAGAGCAGGGCTTTTTTGTTACTTTTACCCTAATATAAAGCTATGGTACTTTTATTTTTATCTACTCAAGAATTAATCTTTGCAGGTCTGGTGGTTGTGCTTTTGTTTGGGTCTAAGAAGATTCCAGAAATTGCACGTGGGATGGGGAAAGGGATTCGCGAGTTTAAAAACGCAACAAGCGATATACAAGAAGAAATTCGTAAGACTTCGAAAGAGGTTACTGATCAGGTTGATATTACTAAAACATCGAAACCAAAAAAAAGTAACCCCGAGAAATAATGGAGTATTTGTGGTTGGTGTTGGGCTTAGCTGCTTTGGTCTTAGGCGGAGAAGCTCTGGTTAGAGGGGCAGTAAGTATTGCTCTAAAAGCAAAAATTTCACCCTTAGTAGTAGGAATGACTGTGGTTTCTTTTGGAACCTCTGCGCCTGAGTTATTAGTAAGCTTAAGTGCTGTATTAGATGGTTATCCTGATGTTAGTGTAGGGGCAGTTGTTGGATCGAATATTTCGAATATTGGACTAGTTTTGGGTATAACAGTATTGATTTTTCCAATTGTTGTAAATCGTGACAGCTTAAGAATCGACTGGCCCTTGATGATCCTATCTACCTTTTTGTTTTATTTCTTTGCCTTAAATGGAGTAATAGGCTTATGGGAAGGTTGTGTATTCGTTGCCATTTTAACCTTGTTTAGTTTTTGGTTGATTCGTCGTTCTCGAAAAGAAGGAATTCAATTGGCTGCGGAATCTGAAGTTGAGGAGTTGAATGTAGGAAATCCTATTTATAAGGATGTTTTGTATTTGTTAGTAGGGATGTTAGCGCTTTATTTTGGCGCAGAATGGTTGATCGATTCTGTTGTTTCAATGGCAAATACTTATGGGGTAAGTGAGAAATTGATATCTGTAACGATTGTTGCGTTTGGGACCAGTTTGCCTGAGTTAGTTACATCTACTATGGCGGCAATAAGGAAAGAAACTGATATTTCTATTGGGAACTTGATTGGTTCTAACATTTTTAATGTTCTAGCGATCCTTGGGATTACTTCAATTGTAAAACCTTTGGAAATATCAGATTCGATTAATCAATTTGATATGTTCTTTTTGTTGGGTATTTCGTTGTTGCTGTTGCCGATTATGCTTTTTGGAAAGAAAATTGGGCGAGTTAAAGGCGTTTTTTTGATTGTTTTTTATCTTTTTTATGTTTATTCCTCAATTGCATTAGAAAATTAGGGGGTGTTTTAGATAAAAGTCAACTTAATTTGATGAATTTGATAAAAAACAGGGGGGTGTTGATAAAATAAGTGCAAAAATATTGATGCTTGGGCATTACTTTTAATATTTTTGTGGTCTAATTTAAAACCCTCTTAAAATGGCCACCATTAGATTTAAAGCACTTGAAGCCTCTATGTCTAGAGTTCCTAGAATAGTTAAAGCGCCTTCCACCAAAATTTCAGAATATTACGGAGTTAACGTCTTTGATAAAAAAGTGATGGCCGAGTATATGTCTAAAGACATATATAAGCAAGTAATGCAGACCATTGAAGACGGGAAGACCATTGATCGAAAGATTACAAACTCTGTTGCTTCAGCTATGAAGGCTTGGGCTATGGAGAAGCAAGTAACTCATTACACTCACAGGTTTCAACCATTAACAGGCACAACTGCTGAAAAGCACGACGCATTCTTCGAGCCAATAAATGACAATGATGTAATTGAGCGTTTTGACGGAAGTCAATTAGCGCAACAAGAGCCAGACGCATCAAGGTTGCCAAATGGAGGAATAAGAAATACCTTCGAGGCAAGAGGATATACAGCTTGGGATCCAAGTTCTCCCGCATTTATTATAGGGAATACAATGTGTATTCCTACTATATATATATCATACACAGGAGAAGCATTAGACTATAAAACACCTCTTCTAAAGGCATTAAATTCCGTAGATCAAGCTGCTGTAGATGTATGTGGGTACTTCGATAAGAATGTAAATAAAGTAAGTGCTACTCTGGGCTGGGAGCAGGAGTATTTCTTAGTAGATAAAGCGTTGTTTGCAGCACGTCCCGATTTAGTAATGACTGGTAGAACAGTTTTTGGGCACAGTCCTGCTAAAGGGCAGGAGTTAGATGATCATTATTTTGGAAGCATTCCTGATAGAGCACATGCTTACATGGTTGAATTGGAGATTGAATGCATGAAGTTGGGAATCCCTTTGAAGACCAGACACAATGAAGTTGCACCTAATCAATATGAGTTTGCGCCAATATTTGAAGAGGCAAATTTAGCAGTTGATCACAATCAGTTGCTAATGGATATTATGGATAAAATTGCCAGAAAGCATAATCTTAGAGTATTATTGCACGAAAAGCCATTTGCTACTGTAAATGGATCAGGAAAGCATAATAACTGGTCTCTCTCTACCAATACAGGAATAAACTTATTAAGCCCTGGAAAGACACCAAAGTCGAACATGCAATTCTTAACATTTCTAATTAATACGATTAAAGCAGTTCATGACAATGAACGATTGTTAAGAGCTTCTATGGCAACAGCAGGGAACGAGCATAGGTTGGGAGCAAATGAAGCACCGCCTGCTATTATATCGGTTTTCATAGGAAGAGAATTAACAAATATGTTAAATGAGTTAGTTTCTAAAGTAAATGATAATAAACCTTTAACAGCAGAAGAAAAAACAGAATTGAAATTAAATATCGGTAAGATTCCTGAAATATTATTGGATAATACGGATAGAAATAGAACATCTCCATTTGCTTTTACAGGGAATAAATTTGAATTTAGAGCTATCGGTTCTTCTGCAAATTGTTCTGCGGCTATGGTGGTGATTAATTCAATTGTTGCAAAACAACTTATACAATTCAAAAAGGATGTTGACGCTCAAATTAAAAAAGGAATTAAGAAAGACGAAGCAATCCTTAGAATCTTAAAGAAATATACGATCAGTTCAAAAGCAATCCGATTCGAAGGGAACGGTTATGGTGATGAGTGGATTGTTGAAGCTGAAAAAAGAGGGCTCTCTCATTTGAAAACAACGCCACTGGCAATAGCGGAAATGGGTTCAAAGCAAACATTAGATCTGTATGATTCATTAGGAGTGATGACCAATAGGGAGACTATTGCACGCAGAGAAATTGCCTATGACTTGTACACGAATTTAATTCGAATAGAATCTCGGATTGTTGGAGATATAGCTCAAAACCACATTTTACCAACAGCACTTAGGTACCAAAATCATTTAATTAAGAATGTTCAAGGATTGAAAGATATTCTAGATGCGAAGGAGTTTAAAGACGCATCAAGCGTTCAGCTTGATATGATTAAAGATATTTCGGCGCATATAAAAACGATTAAAGAGACAGTTGGAGAGATGATTAATGAACGAAAGCGCATTAATATGTTAGAAAGTCCGAAAGAAAAAGCATTGCAATATTGTGACATTGTTAAACCGATGTTTGATACGATTCGTTATAGTGTTGATAAACTTGAATTGATGGTTGACGATGAAATTTGGCCTTTACCAAAATATAGAGAGTTGTTGTTTAATCATTAATTCTAAGAAATCCTACTACCTAGATTAAAGAATGATTTCTTTAATCTAGGTAGTTAAGGTTAAAATTGAGTTAGAATAACAGTGAAAAAATGGTTATTTTAGCACCCATTGAATTCAAATACCAGACATAAATGAAGATTTCTAAAGTTGTTGGATTAGGCTTTTTATTTTGCCTTTTTTCGCTTCAAATGGCGGCTCAAAAGAGCTATTTGGAGGACGCAGACAAAGCATTAATGAAGGAAGAAAAGTACTTTGAGGCTATTGAGCTGTACAAAAAGGCTTATGTGAAAGAGCCGGGGAGAGATGTTAAAGCAGAAATTATTTTCAAAATTGCTGAAGCTTATAGATTAAGCGATCAGCCACAACAAGCAGAAGTTTGGTATGACAAATCAGTGATTGCTCAATACACTGATCCTGTTGCGAAGCTTAGATTGGGTGATATGAAGATGATGAACGGGAAGTATGATGAAGCTCTTGTTGCATTTCAAAAGTACGTTGCTGATGATCCTACTGATCCAAGAGGAAAGAGGGGAATTGCTGCTGCTGAAAAGGCACAAGCTTGGGCAGATAATCCTAAAAATTATACAGTAGAGCCTGCCGTTCTAATCAATTCTGAATTTTACGATTATAATCCAACATTCTCAAATAGAAAGAATTCAGAGCTAATTTTTACCTCATCAAGGGAAGGTTCAATTGGATCTGATGTTTCGGATGTTACAGGTGGGAATTTTTCGGACTTATACATTACCAAAAGAGACAAGAAAGGGAAATGGAGTGAGCCTGTTTTGGTTGAAGGAGAGGGAGTTAATACTGAAGATAGCGAAGGTGGAGCTGTTATGAATTCTCGTAGAAATACAATGTATTACACAAGGTGTAGAGTAGAGAAGGATGGTTATATGGGATGTCAGATTTTATCTGCAAAAGGACAAGGAGTTAAATTTTCGACACCAGTACCAATCGATATCTCTTCAGATAGTGCTGTTATCGGTCACCCAGCGTTAACAGGTGATGACAAGATTCTAATCTTTGCTTCAGATATGTCTGGAGGGCAAGGAGGTAAAGACCTTTGGTATATCAGAGAAGAATCAAGAGGAAAATGGAGTGATCCAATTAACCTTGGACCTGAAATTAATACAGATGGAAATGAAATGTTTCCTTATATAAGAGAAAATGGTAACTTATATTTTGCATCAGACGGGCACTTAGGAATGGGTGGATTAGATATTTTTTCTGCAGAAAATGTTGGAGATGGGCAATGGAACAATGTTCAAAATCTAAAAGCTCCTATCAACTCAAGTGCAAATGATTTTGCAATTACATTTGATGGGAAGAAGAATAAAGGCTTCTTCTCTTCAAGTAGAGAGGGAGGAAGAGGAAAAGATGATATCTGGCAATTTAACGAGCCTCCAATTCTATTTGTACTTAAGGGAATTGTGAAAGATATTGAGTCAGGTCAGCCACTTGTTGCAGCTAATGTTAAGTTGATTGGAACGGATGGAAGTTCTTCTGAGCAGCAAACTGGAGCAGACGGAACATTTGAGTTTGCACAAAATGGAGATGCTTCATACATCAATGAAAACACTTCCTATTCGATTACAGTTAGTAAACCTCAATACTTAAATGCTAGAGGAAAGGAAACAACAGTTGGTATTACAGAGTCTAAAATATTCGCTCACCTATATGAATTGCAACCAATAACAGAGAAAGCAATTAAGTTACCTGAAATTGTATATCCGTTTAATAAAGCAAATATTACAGCAGAAGCAGGCGATTCGTTGGAGTTTCTTCGTGATATATTAGTGGATAACCCAACATTGGTTATTGAATTAAGAGCAAATACAGATAGTCGCGGTGGAGATGATTATAACTTAGAATTATCTCAGAGAAGAGCTGATTCTGCTGTTGGTTACTTGATAAGGAGAGGTATCGATGCGGAACGAATGGTTCCTAAAGGCTACGGTGAAAATGCATTATTGATTTCAGATGATGAGATTGCGAAACTAGCTTCAGAAGAAGAAAGAGAAGCAGCACATCAAGTGAATCGTAGAACGGAATTCAGTATTCTTCGTGATGATTTTGTACCAAAGAATCAGGGAGAAGAAGTTCCTGTAGAAGAGGGGAATGATGGAGAGGAAATTGATGATGAAAAGACTGAAGAAGCAACTCCGCCAGCAGGAGATGGAAGTGAACCTGTTGATGAAGGCGAAGAAGAGCTAACTCCCCCTGAACAAGATGGAGATCAATAGATGACATAAAATAAAACTAAAACATCCATTTTTAATTGAAAATGGATGTTTTTTTTATAGTATTAAATGGAGAAAGGAAGATATCATTTAAGAGGAGTTTCTGCAGACAAAGAAGATGTGCACAACGCCATAAAAAATGTTGACAAAGGATTATTTCCTCAGGCATTTTGCAAAATTGTGCCCGATTACTTAACAGGTAGTGAAGATCATTGTATCGTAATGCATGCAGATGGTGCAGGAACAAAATCTTCCCTAGCTTATATGTATTGGAAAGAGACAGGAGATCTGTCTGTATGGAAGGGAATTGCAATGGATGCTATTATTATGAATATTGATGACCTACTCTGTGTAGGAGCTACAAACAATATTCTACTAAGCTCCACTATTGGTAGAAATAAGAACCTGATACCCGGTGAGGTCATTTCTGAAATCATAAATGGAACAGAAGAGATTTTAGAGGAATTAAAATCATATGGAATTGGGATCTATAGTACAGGAGGAGAAACTGCTGATGTGGGTGATTTAGTAAAAACTATTATTGTGGACTCTACAGTTACGGCTCGAATGAAAAAGGCTGATGTGATTTCGAATCATACCATTCAGGATGGAGATGTAATTGTTGGATTAGCTTCTTTTGGTAAGGCATCTTATGAGACAAAATACAATGGAGGAATGGGGAGTAATGGGCTAACTTCTGCAAGGCATGACGTGTTTCATAAGTATTTAGCAGAGAAGTACCCGGAATCTTATGATGCAGCCGTTCCAAATGACCTAGTATATTCAGGGTCAAAGAAGTTGACAGATGCTATTGAAGGATCACCTATCGATGCAGGACAGTTAGTGCTTTCACCAACTAGAACTTACGCACCGATCATTGCCAAAATCTTAGAAACACATCGTGAAAACATTCACGGAATGGTTCATTGTAGTGGTGGAGCACAAACAAAAGTGCTACATTTTGTCGATCAGGTACATGTTATTAAAGATAATTTATTTGATCTTCCCCCATTGTTTAAGTTAATACAAGAAGAGTCAGGAACTACATGGAAGGAGATGTACAAGGTGTTTAATATGGGACATCGCATGGAGATCTATGTATCGAAAGAGAATGCTGAAGCAATTATAGAGATCTCTAAAAGTTTCAATGTAGATGCTAAGATTGTTGGAAGAGTAGAGGCATCTGAATCTAAGAAACTGACCATTAAATCTGAATATGGACAATTTGAATATTAAAAAATGAGTAGTTTAATTGAAAAGTTACAATCGATAAAAGACAGATGGATAGATGTCTCGCAGCAGATTGTCGATCCAGAGATTATTGCTGATATGAGTCGCTATGTAAAACTGAATAAGGAATACAGCGATTTAAAAATAATAGTTGATGCATTTGATGAATTTACAAATGTATTAGCAAACATTGTTTCGTCAAAAGAGATCTTGGCAACGGAGAAAGATGAAGAATTTCGTGAAATGGCAAAGATGGAGTTTGATGAACTTCAGAAAAAAAGAAAGTCATTAGAAGAAGAGATAAAGATTATGTTGATTCCGAAAGACCCGGATGATGATAAAAATGTAATTATTGAGATAAGAGCAGGAGCAGGAGGAGATGAGGCGAGCATTTTTGCTGGTGATTTGTATCGAATGTATACAAAATACATTGATAATCAGGGTTGGAAGCATGATGTGATGACGATGAATGAGGGAACTTCTGGTGGATTTAAAGAAGTAAGTTTTGAAGTTTCGGGAGCGAATGTATATGCGATTATGAAATATGAATCTGGTGTTCATCGAGTTCAGCGAGTTCCGCAAACGGAGACACAAGGAAGAGTACATACTTCAGCTGCTTCGGTGGCGGTTTTACCTGAAGCTGATGAAGTGGATGTGAAAATTGATCCTTCAGATATTAA
>JAESST010000107.1 GCA_016763995.1 Flavobacteriales bacterium
CGAGCATAACCGCAAACAATGGTTTTACCATGAAGTTCCTTGTATTCTTCAAATTCGCTGTCGTCTACCAAGCAGTTAATTATATCTTTTACATCGTATTGCTTATTTCTATCGTAGGGAATTTTACTATAAAGTGCTTTTGGATTTCCCTGAGGTGCAGTTGATTTTTTTCTGTTAAAGCCCGCTTTATTACTATCACCTATTTTATCCATAATATTTCGGATAGAAGTCAAACAATCTTTATCGTCTTTACTCTTATAATCTGTAACACCTGAAATTTCACAATGCGTGCTCGCCCCGCCTAATGTTTCGTTGTCAATGCTTTCTCCAATGGCTGCCTTAACCAGATAAGAACCAGCTAAGAAGATAGAACCTGTTTTATCTACAATCAATGCTTCATCACTCATAATGGGTAAGTAAGCTCCTCCTGCAACACAAGAGCCCATTACAGCAGCAATTTGGCTAATTCCCATGCTAGACATGATGGCGTTGTTTCTAAACATACGTCCGAAATGTTCTTTATCAGGAAAAATTTCATCTTGCATTGGTAAGAAAACTCCTGCACTATCTACTAGGTAAATAATTGGTAACCTGTTTTCTATTGAAATTTCTTGCGCTCTTAAGTTCTTTTTAGCGGTTATTGGAAACCATGCTCCAGCCTTTACAGTGGCATCGTTTGCAATAACAATACATAACTTCTTAGATACATATCCAATCTTTACAATTACGCCTCCTGATGGACAACCACCGTGCTCCTCATACATTCCTTCACCCACAAAAGAACCAAGTTCTATACAGTCGTCTTTGTCATCTAGCAAAAAGTCAATTCGTTCTCTAGCTGTAAGCTTTCCTTTAGCATGCTGTTTATCGATTTTCTTTTGTCCTCCGCCAAGATTTACCTTTTCTTGCTTTCTCTTCAAATCAGAAATCATCATTCTGATGCTATCGTCATTTTTACTTTCCTCTAAATCAATATTTTTTGCCATTTAAAAAGGGTTGTGAATGTTTTGTAAATAAGATTTGCTTTCAGGTCCTAAATTAAAGACTAAGTCTAGAATACTCAAATTTGGAATGAAACCGTCTTTTTCTTCAAAGACCTGAATGTATTTTGGAAACTTAACTGCTAATAGCAGGTCTTTGTTCTTAGGATGTATTTTCTCCCTATAATCGGGCTGCGAAGGAGAGTAGAGACTTGTTTGTACTACTTCAGTTGTAATCCCTAACAAACTCTTAATTTCTGTTTCTAGAACTTGATTTCGTTCTAGCAAAGATTCAATTTTTAGGAATACTAAAGGCTTCAAGTCTTCTTCATAGAATTCGAAATAGGGAGAGGCTCTATAGGCCGACTCTATTGATTTCCAGTGTAGATGTTGCCATTTTTCTTCGTAACTGACTTTAATGTTTTGAATAGGAGTGTTGTTCCTTCGTTTCTGAAGTGGAACAACTAAACTTAACTTTCCATTCGCACCGTAAATTTCGCACCTACTTCTAAAGCTTTGTTTAATAAAGTGCTCGTAATATTCTATCTCATACTTTTTTTCTTGCGCTATAAGGGCGAATTGAAAAATAGAAGAAAAATAGGAGCTAGGTAGAATCAAAATAACAGAAAAATTAGATGAATACTCGGATAGCTTCTTCTAAAAGCTCAACTTTATTAATGGGAACAACGCCCACATTTTCGCAAACTAAACCTCCTGCTAAGTTCGATAATTGAGCAATCAATTCGGGCCTTTGTTTTAAGGCTAAACAAAGGCTTGCAACACTAATTACAGTATCACCTGCACCTGAAACATCGGTGATATCTCTTAGGTGTGCTTTGATGTGATGTTTTTCTTTAGGTGATTTAATAAAGATTCCTGATTCAGAAAGTGTTATTAATGTATGAGTGTTGTTTAGAGTCTCCTCTAATTGTTGAATTGCAGTTTCTAATTCAGTTTTGATTTTATGATCGAAATCTAATTTTAGTCCTTCTTTCAATTCTTTTAAATTGGGCTTAAATAAGCTTACATTTTTATAGTTGATGAAGTTGTTTTTCTTTGGATCAACAGCAGTTGGAATTGATTCTTGATGTGCAAGAACCACTACTTTTTCAATTAAGCTTGAAGTGATCGAACCTTTATCATAATCTTCAAATATAATGGCATCAATTTTTTTTGATTTAATTAAATGCTGAATATTCTCAAAGAAAGAGTCCTCCTCTGTATTGCTTAAATCGTGTAAATCTTCACCATCGATGCGTAACATTTGATGGTTGTTTCCAATAATTCTTGTTTTCTTAGTTGTTCTTCTATTTTCTGACTTAAGAATACCTTCTGTCGTTTGATTGTTCTCTTTTAAAAGTGAGATGAGTTCATTTCCATCTTCATCTGCACCGATAACAGAGCATAGGATAGGTGTTGCTCCCAATGCTTTTATATTCAATGCTACATTAGCTGCACCACCTAATCTAGATTCTCTTTTTCTTACAGCTACAATTGGAACCGGAGCTTCAGGAGAGATCCGATCGACCTTTCCCCAGTAATAGGAATCAATCATTACATCTCCAATAATGAGGATGTTTAGTTGATTGAAATTCTCAAAAAGAGTGTTTAGTTCAGCTTTTGAAATCTCCATTAGTTTAGTTCTTTTAAGGCTTTTTCAACTCTGTCCATCGCTTCTTTTAACACTTCTAATGAGGAAGCGTAAGAAATTCGAATACATTCAGGACTTCCAAATGCTTCTCCTGTAACAAGGGCTACTTCAGCTTTTTCTAATAAATACATTGAAAGATCAGTGGCTGTTTGAATTTTTCCGCCTTCCCAAGATTTACCAAATAAGGCCTTTATGTTAGGAAAAACATAGAAAGCTCCTTCAGGTTGGTTAATAACTACTCCTTCGATTACATTCAAGCGATTAATCATATAATCTCTTCGTTCTTTAAAAGCATCTTTCATCGATGTTACTTCAGATGTTTTTGGATCTATCTCCATTGCCGCTATCACAGCTCTTTGCGTAATACTGCAAGTACCTGAAGTAAATTGTCCTTGAATCTTATCACATGCTTTGGCAATCCATTCTGCTGCGCCAATATAACCTAGTCTCCATCCAGTCATGGCAAAACCTTTAGAAACGCCATTAATGGTGATTACTTTGTCATATATAGAATCAAACTGTGCTAAACTTTCGTGTCCACCAACAAAGTTGATGTGTACGTAAATTTCATCAGCAATCACATAAAAGTCTTCTTTACTTGCAATAATACCTGCAAGGCTTTCTAGTTCACTTTTACTATAGATAGAACCTGTCGGGTTACAAGGGCTGCTAAAAATCATCAACTTAGTGTTAGCCGTCATGGCTCCCTTTAATTGTTGTGCAGTTATCTTGAAATCAGATTCAATATTTGTATCAATGACAACGGGAACACCATCAGCCATCTTGATAATCTCATAATAACTTACCCAGTAAGGTGCTGGTAATATAACTTCATCACCAGGATTAACCAAACTCAATACTACGTTAGCAATCGATTGTTTTGCTCCCGTAGAAGCAACAATTTGATTCGGTGTATAAGTTAAATTATTATCCCTTTTAAATTTCTTAGCTATGGCTTCTCTTAGATCTAGATATCCTGAAACAGGTGTATAAGTAGAGTAATTATCGTCAATCGCTTGTTTAGCAGCTTCTTTTATAATGTCAGGAGTATTAAAATCAGGTTCACCTAAACTCAAACTAATGATGTCTTTTCCTTCTGCTTGTAATTCCCGACTTCTCTTTGCCATGGCAATGGTTTGAGATTCAGAAAGTTTATTAATTCTATCAGAGACTGCTTTCATATTCAATTCTAAAATGAGTAAAGACAAAGCTAATGAATTCGCTTATTCCTTCTCAATGTTGAGGCAGAAAATAAGCAAGTATAATATTGAATTTAGATTCACTCATAGTTATGTTGAGATGCATAGATTAGTAATTTAATAAATGATTATAATTCGTTTGGAAGTAATGATTAACATTTGATCATAAAAATTAACTTTACCCCAAGTTCAAAAATTATGGAAGTAGTATTAGAAATTCTAAAGTATACCCTACCTGCGGGGATTGTATTTGTCGGTGTTTATTTTGTTTTGAAGAGTTTTCTCGAGAGTGAACAACGAAAAGCAGAGTTAAAATATAGAAGTGATAATTTCAAATTAATCACTCCAACAAAATTACAAGCCTATGAGCGTATGATTTTGTTTTTAGAACGAATCAATTTGAGTAATCTCGTGATGAGGATGTATTCTAATGGAATGAGTGCAAAAGATTTACAAACAACATTGCTAGCTGTAATTAGGAGTGAATATGATCATAATATGGCGCAACAATTATACGTTCCGTCTAGAACATGGAAATTGATTAAATCTGCTAGAGAGGAGACAGTGAAAGTGATTAACAGTTGTTCTGAACAACTGAACGACAATTCTAGTGGACTCGAATTGAGTCAGTTTATATTGGAACTGGTTGGTAAAATTGAAACAACACCTACAGAAGTTGCGATTGAGGCACTTAAAAATGAACTGAATAAGTCATTTTGATGTAAAAAAGATAATCATCAACAAAGCTCTCATTATCATGAGGATTCCCTCCATTTTAAAAAAAGATGCTGAGTAAATAGAAGGATTACATTGGTGATTTGTTTATGGAGGAGTAGATGGAAGCATTACCATCTTTGCTGTTATTGCTGGTTCAGCAGGAGCAAATTTAGATTCTTCAATTATTATCATTTTGGGATTTGCAAATTTGATAGCAGATGGCTTTGCCATGTCAATAGTATACTTACTTCTTTAGCTTTTAATTGGTATTGGATAGTTAAAGTCATACCTTACTCAAACAAGTAGACTAAGAAGCATCGCTGAAACATTATTCTTAGGAGCCCTTGCTGCGGTTCTAGTTTATGTTGTTGGAAGTTGCCTAGAAACCTTAATTGGATAGTGCATTTTATTATAGCACATTTTTCCCCTCTAAGCTTTACTAAGAAATTCATTTCCACAACTAAATAGTAATACTAATGTTATTGTTTTGTGATATCTTCGAGTTCGATGGCTCTTACTTTTGTTCCAGATAATTAAAAAGAGAACAAATGAAAAAAAAGATATATCAAAAAATAGTGCTTGCTTCTTTAGTTATATTCTCAATTGGCTGTAATGTGGTTGAGCTAGATGAGCCAGGCGTGCCAACAAATTCTAAAGGAGATGAAATAACTGAAGTTTCGAACGGTGATGTTCACGCAAATGACTCAATCAGTTTTAGAACTTTGATTTCAGATTCAACTTCTAAAATATGGGATGCATCTTTTTTTACCATACTAGGAATAAGTCAAACTTGTCGATTTGATGATGTTATGATGTTTTTTCATGATGGCACCTACCAATATAGCTCTGGTCCTGAGTTTTGTGATGATTTTGAAGATATTCAAAGGTCAAGAACTGGAAGTTGGGAAATAGGTTATATGAATAGAACAATTACTTTCGACAAAGGAAATTCAAATGAATACCAAGCTGAAGTAATTGGATTGTCAGAAGATGAGTTAAGGTTGAAGGGCTCTTATCTGGGTATGGAAATAAGAGGTCTTTATTCTAAAAATTAGTTGTTATGAGAATTATTGCCCTTAGCTTATTCATCTTGGTAGGAATTACCGTAAAGTCCCAAGATTCAAGACTCTCCGATTTTTTTCAAAGTACCAATGCATTTTTAGAAAACAATGTATCAAATGGGAAAGTAGACTATTCTTCCATTCAATCTAATTCGAAAGAGTTAACGTCGATTACTCAGTTAATCGCTGCTCAATCTCTAGAGAAGGCAAACGAAGTAGAAAAAAAGGCTTTTTACATTAATGCCTATAATTTATTGGTAATTGAGAGTATCGTTAAAAAATATCCTATCAACTCACCAAAGAGTATTTCTGGGTTTTTTGATTCAAAAAAGCACACTGTAGCAGGCGAACAGTTAACGGTAAATCAAATTGAAAAAGAGAAATTAAATCCGGTAGAAGATCCTCGCTTACATTTTGTATTGGTTTGCGCAGCCTTAAGTTGTCCAATAATTGAGTCAAGGGCCTATTTCCCGTCTACACTAGATCAACAATTAGCAGCACAAGCAAAGAAGGCGATTAACAATACTAGTTTTATAAAAGTAAATAACACTGTAAAAGAAGTGGAGCTTTCTAAGATATTCTCGTGGTACAAAAAAGACTTTACATCTGATGGAAAGTCTTTACTCGAATTTGTGAATAGCTATAGAAAGAATAAGATCTCTGATACTTACAAGATCAAATTTTATGAATACGATTGGACCCTAAATGATAATCAGAAATCTCAGATATTGGATGATAGAGCAGAAGTTGAGTTGAGCAATTTAAAGACTTTTACACCTTCTGCTTTGTATAAAAAGGGGCAGTATGAAATCAATGTATTTAATAGCATTTATTCGCAGCAAGAAATAAGAGATAAGTCAGGAGAGACGGTTAAGCTTGGAGGTACACAATCTTTCTTTACTTCGTTGATCCAATTCACAACAGGGATTAACCAGTCAGGACGAATTAATTTTGGCGTTGATGTTGCGATTGTAAAAGCAAAATATAGCAATCAAGAAGAATCAGGCTTAGCAGTGTTTAATAGCGAAGGGGAGACTTTTGCAAGAACTGTATTGTCTTCCATTGCTCCAAGAATAAAGTTTAAACCATTTAAGTCTATTCCTAGATTATCTGTGCAGTCTTCTTTATCAATTCCAATAGCAAAGGGACAACAAAAAGAAGGTTTTGTTGCACACGATCGTTATTCATGGTTTACTCAGGTTTTTTATGATAAATCGTTTGGAGAAAATTTGCAATTGTTTTTAGAAACAGATTTTTTGTATCGAATTAAATACAATGAGGCAAATTCTCAAAACTTCTTTAGAATTCCATTAAGTGCTTTTCTAAGTTATTTCCCTTCATCGAAGTCTACTATTTATGTTTTCTCTCAGTATTCGCCAAAGTTCGAAACTGTTTCTAACTCTGTTGAATCGACCTTTGGCTTATCAGAGTGGTTCACTCAAGTAGGAATTGGAGCTAAGTACCAGTTAACTCAAAAGTTTGGAATAGAGTTGTCTTATGCAGATTTTGCGCTTTCACGAAATTCTGGGGCAGGGTATAACCTCAATTTTGGAATAAAATACATTTATCGTTAAAACCTGAACTCGGTTCTTCTTAAGAATTCAGAGTGAAGATTAATAGTAAATTTTAAGAAAAAGATTGCTGTTTAGCAACGGAACTATGAAAGCTTTCACAGAAACAACAATCTACTTCGTTGAATTTTTAGAATATATCCTGCTATATCTCAAAAAATCTGCCTTGCATATTGCCCCTTCTGAAAATCTAACTAATAATCGAACTCAGATTGATTCCTATTTATTGAGTGATATCTTAATACTATGCATTTCTTGTCGATATCTAATCATTAAAAAGTAAATACCATTAGGCAGGTGATTCAGGTCGATGTTATTTTTAGAATTCGACGAAAGCTCAAGGTTAATTGGGACTTTAGTACCTATTACTGTATAGAGATTTGCTTGAATTTCGCTTCCAATAAATTGATCACCTATTTTAAGAACAACGTTGCCTGATGTAGGGTTTGGATATAATGTAATGGATTGTTTAAAAAGGCTCTCATTTAGGCCAATAAATAGGTTGGTATCCTGAATTACTTT
This sequence comes from Flavobacteriales bacterium, assembly GCA_016763995.1. Classification (GTDB taxonomy): domain Bacteria; phylum Bacteroidota; class Bacteroidia; order Flavobacteriales_E; family Vicingaceae; genus NORP294. The sequence continues at coordinate 7,702 of JAESST010000107.1, forward strand.
GATCTCTTGCGGAGTTAATGGAGGAGCGGTTAAGGTAACAATGGTAAATCGAGGTAAACCTGTAAGGTTTTTCTCTATTGCAGTTGCAATCACTTGATTTGAAAAGCCACTGAAAGTCTTATCCAGTATTAACCAATTGGAGTTTTCAGAGATACTCCAGAAACTAAGGTTAGAGTTAATTGTAATAGTCCCAAAGGAAGAGGAGTCAGCTCCAATGACTAGAGAATCTGGGCTAAACTGCGCGACAGCAACGACTCCTGCTTGTGCAATAATTACAATTTTATCTGGAAGCCCTGCCGAACTAGCCGTAATTTCAGCATATCTTGGAGAACTAATTAAATTGGCACTAATAGCTAAGGCTGTAATCGTTTGATTGCCTGATCCACTAGTAGGAGTGATGGCTAACCAATTGCTATTCTCACTTAAGGTCCAATTGTTTGTGTTAGATAAGATAGAGAAGGTTCCTGTGCTTGCTTGTGCCTTAGCGATGTATATTGTATCAGCAGATATTTCTAAGTGAGGAGCACTAGTATCGATTTGAGTTACTACTACTGTTTTGCTTAAGGCTCCTATTCCGTCAACGCTAAGCGTTGCCGTTCTTTCACTTCCGGACTGATTTTCTGAAACTGCAGTTATTGTGATAACACCGTTTCCAGTTCCTGTATTAGGATTAACACTAAACCAGTTTGCTAGGGTATTAATGGACCAATTGGTAGTAGAGTTAATTGTAAAAGTTGCGCTACTGCCACTTCCTGAGCTAAGTGTAACAGAATCTGGGGAAACATTGATAGTGTCAGTAATTCCTTCTTGAACGATAATAACTGTGTCGTTTATGTTGTGGATTGGGTTATTTAATATAAGTGTGTTAAACGTACTAGAACTAGTGTTGTTTGTCGTATTGCTAGTAATAGTTATTGTGCTGTTTCCAGTTCCATTACTTTGGCTTGTAGCAAAAAGACTAGGATTTATAGTAGCGGTCCATGCTCCTGTGGAAGTAATGTTAATTGCTCCATTACTACCGCTATCTTTAGCTAATATAAGCGTGTCTGGATTTCCTTCAAGTATTGGAATTATGCCTTCTTGAATGATAATGACCGTGTCACTCACATTATCAATTGGGTCATTTAGTATGAGGGAGCTAGTAATATCAAAGCCGGTATTGTTGGTAGTAAGGCTAGTAATATTTGTTGTGGAATTTCCTACTCCATTGCTTTGACTTATCGAAAAAAGGCTAGAGTTAGTACTTGCTGTCCATGTACCTGTTGAAGTGATATTGATTACCCCATTACTACCATTATTATTAGCTAAAATAAGAGTGTCTGGATTTCCTTCTAGTACAGGTGTTATACCGAGTTGATCAACATAAACAGTATCTGAAAATCTTCCATTTCCTCCAGCGATTAAAATGTATGCACTTCTGATTTGAGTAGAAGGTGCATCGGAGTTTGCAGTGATTTTAAGTATAGAAGTATCACTGCCCGAGCTAGGAGAAAGGCTTAACCAAGTTTCCGATGCACTTGCGATCCAGCTTAGATTAGCATTTAATTGAACGGAGTCATTACTTCCTGCAGTCGAGTTTAGCGTTAACTGTTGAGGGTTAACAGATATCGCATAGGCCAAGGAGTCTTGAATAATTACTATAGTGTCGTTTGTTGCACTTAGGTTCCCTGTAATGACCAAATAGCCCTGTCTAGTTTGATTTACAGTGTTGTCTGATGCACTTACTACAGCGGTACCATTATTTATTCCGCTTGTTGGAGTGAAGTTAATCCAATTTTCTGTGGCTGATAGGTTCCAACTAACATTTGTATTGAAGTTGGCAACTTGGCTAGCAGCAGCAGTTGAACCGAAAAATAAGGTATCGGGCGAGCTTGAAATAAATCGACCTGATGCACTTTGAATAACAACAACGGTATCTCTCGCAGAACTTGTAGTGGCATCAATAAATAAAAGAGCACTTCTTTCCGGTCCAATATTCCCTTGAAGCGCAAGTATATTAATTGTGCTATTTCCAAGCCCATTAACTGGAGTAGGAATTAACCAACTTTGATTATCTGAAGTCGACCAAGAAGAGTTTGCCGTTAAAGCAAAAGAAGCAGTACTCCCTGCACCAGCATTAATATAAACAGTATCTGGTGCTGCATCTATTATAACAACACTTGTTGAAGTATATGTTGCATTCCATCCGGCTGTATTGTTTTGATTGCTTGTTATAAATTCTACAAACATATTACCACTTATGGCAGTAGTAGTTGGTGGGGTTGTACTTCCTGAAAATGAAGCAAGTAATGGTGCTGTGTTGTCTACTCCATCATATGCTCTAAGAAAATCAAAATTACTTTGTGTAACAAAGTAAGTGAAGTCAAGATCTATACTTATTACTCCCGGAGGATTAATTAACCAGCTACAAGTACTATTCTGCACATAATCTGCAGTTCCACTTCCATCATCAAATGATCCTGTTGGAGAGGTTAAATTAGTTAAGCCACCACAATAAGGTCTGGTTTGAGTGTTATAATTCACAAACCATCCATTGGCTGTTGCAGTACTATTTGTTTTAAACTTTAATAGTATGGATCCTCCAGAAGATGTAACCGGATTTACTACAGAATTAGCCGTATAAGTTGCAAGCACCGGGGCACTTGTTGTCGTGCCGTCATAGATAATTAAAGAGTCATTTATAGCAGTATTAAATCGCCCAAAAGTTAATCGTACAGCTACGTTTGAGGCAGTTGGTTGAATAAGCCATTCACAATCTGTATTGTTAAGGTAGCTGGCACCGTTTACCGATCCATCGGTAAACCCGCCGGTATTAGCTGTTAATACCGTATTTGGTTGACAAAGTGTTGTTGAGCTAACATAAGTTGCGCTCCAACCTTGTGCCGTATTGGTGGCGCTTGTTGTAAATTCTAAAAACATGCTGCCACTATATGCAACTAGTGCGTTACCTGTATTATTAAATCTAATTGTACCTAATAAGATACCTCCGTTATTTGCTCCATCATATACTCTTACCATATCGTTAAAGCCTGTTAGGTTCACACTTGTCATGTTTAGTGTTATTAATGCCGCATTTCCTGCAGGTTGTATTAGCCATGAGCAATTCAAGTTATTATCGTAGTTAGCAGTACCACTTCCATCGCTGAAACTGCCAATTGCAGCTGTTAAGTTAGTTTGACCAGCACAGGAAGCCGCAGTAGTTGAGTTATATGATAAATCCCAACCTGCAGCAGTTGAGATTCCATTTGTAACAAATTCAATAAACATATCTCCTCCGGTTGAACTTACTGTAGCCGGTAAACTAGTTCCTGTATAGGAAGCTAATAATGGAGATCCTGATGTCGGGCCATCATAAATAAATAGAGTATCTCCTAAATTATCAACATCAAAATTATTAAACTGAGCAGTGATTGTTGTAGCAAGAACCGGTTGAATTACCCATGAACAGTTCAAGTTATTCTGATAGTTATTGGAATTGCTTCCATCGTTAATGTTTCCATTAAGTGATGTTAATTGAAGATTGGTAAAACATTGATTGGATGAAGAATTGTAATTTATTTCCCAACCCGTTTCGTTAACTGCTTGGTCAGAATTAAATTCAACAAATATGCTTCCTCCACTTGAGTTAAGTGCTAGAGGAAGTGTTGAGCCACTATAAGTTCCCAATACAGGAGCATTGTTGTTAGCTCCATCATAAATAGTAACAAAATCAAAGCCTGTTTCTGTATCAAATTGGGTGAAACTTAAATTTATTATTGTTGCACCTAACGGTTGAATCAACCAAGAACAATTTAAGTTGTCA
>JAESST010000108.1 GCA_016763995.1 Flavobacteriales bacterium
CACCGCATCCAGTAAATACAATAATCAAAATGGTGTAAAATAGTCTTTTTTTGAACATGTCATTAAGCTTTAATGAGTATGAATGAGCAAATTAACTTCATTTTATCCGATCTATTTAGTTGTTAACTGCTGAAACTCCCCTTTGAACTTCTAAAGCAAATCTTTATATAAGATTTTCACTAAAACTCTTTGATTAACTTTTAAACCTGACGTGAATATTCTTTACTGTGTTTAATATGCAACAAAGCTGTTTTTTTTAGCTCTGAATTTGAGCATAGTGCATAGCAATAAGAAAATAATGAATGATTTAATCTTGAAACTGGACTGCATGAAAACTGAAACAGGTTCTTTTATGAACCCCAAAGATAAGCGCTAAGGATTATGAAAAATAGAAACTAATCTGAAATTTAAGACAGAAGTTGTCAGTTCAAGTGTCCAGCTTAATGTATTAACACCAACCACCAAATGATGATGATAGTTATAAAATTAAACTCCAAACTTAAAAACATATGAATCTTGTGCAAATTGGATCTCAGGCGTATGGCTATTGGACTGAACGATAAACAACTCATTATTATAATAAAAATAATCTAAGCCTGTTCCTCCATAGGTGGTATAATTTTCCTCCAATTCAAATTGTTCTCCATCCCATACATAAAGGCTTGATTCTAGTTTCGTAACTGGAGCCGACCTTGTACCACCAATGTAACATGCACTCATAAGATATTTCTTCTCCTGATGCTCGAAGAACAAGAAAGAATGTCCACCAATCAAACTTAATGTTTGGAAACTCTCAAATCTGTTACCATTCCATCGATAAATAGTTGAATCATTACTCAAATTGGCAAAAGCCATATATAATGAATCATCAATGTTAAAAAACAACGCATGCCTTCCTCCTGCCTTATCAATACTTTGTGAGCTTTCGAATAGCTCACCTGTCCACTTATAAAGAGTTGAAGGAATTGTACCGTCCACCTGAATTAAGTAATGTTCACTCTCAACAGAAGTATGTTGCCAATTAAATCCTGCCATAGAAGGAAGGCTTTGAAAAAGTTCAAAACCTTTTCCATTCCACTCGTAAATAGGAGAGCTTGAACTCGAATCAGGGCTTTCGTTAGGATCTAATTTTTCACCACAAGCGATCGCTAAAAAATGTCGATCCTCTATGGAAAAATGATAGCAATTTTTTGCTGATTCTGTAAGAAATTGTTGGAAGGGAATAAAAAAATTCCCATCCCACTCATAAATCATAGAATAGCTACGAATATTATAGTCATCATTAGATCCTGAACGCAAACAAGAAACTGCAATAAAATTTCGTCCCTTAATTTTAAAGAAACTCACATTTCTAGAGCCATGCGAAGGAATGCTCTGATGTAATTGAAAGCTATTTTCTTGCCATTTATAAATCAGTACTGCTACATCACTATTCCCACTATCTAAACTAGAAATAACTCCAGTTATGTCTTCTGAAAATTGAGGAATAGCCAAGTATATGTCATTCTGAAGTTCAAAAACTGTAGCACCTTTTGCTCCTGTTGTTGAAAGTAATTGATAGTTATTTAATAAGTCCATACTCTTTTTTGTGTTTTTAAAGCTTGAATTTTTCTTATCAAATTATACAGCACTAGCATAATCTAAGCCCAATCCTTCTAATTTAATGTCTGTACTATAGTTATTTGAAGTCCAATTAAGGGCTACTTGTGCTGCCACACAATCAGATAAGGTATCATGATAGTCAATCATTGTAAAAGCCATTCTTCTTGTCAATGCATCTAAACGTTCCTCCTCGCTTGTTGTGCTTTCTTGATTCCCTATAGGGGGATGTGGTACCTGAATCTTATTTTCCAGATTCAAAGCATTGATATCATCATACATGCTAGCTATTGCATCTGGAATGTTAGTTTGAGAAGTAGAATCTACTCTCAATACCGTGAACATTGACTTGCTAATATTTTCCCGATCCAATAAATTGTTATAAGCTATTTTAAACAAGGTATAGAGAGACTCTAGGTTTTCCGAACTCCAATCAGATACCGCTGAGTAAGGAGCGAAAATCATATTATTTACATTAATGTGTGCAGAAGTGTTTCCGTTTTGCAAATGACTGTAATATTGAGAAAGGGCGTATAACACCTTATAAGTACTATTTGTAGAAATAGTGAGCCCCGAGGAAGAAGCTCCTGTTTGACCTGCACCCAACAATTCTAGACTGTCCCAACGAATTGAACTTAAGAAAGCTTTATTTTCATCATTCCCAACACTCAAGTTCGCAATGGTATCTAGCACAATTAATTCAAAAGTTCCAACCATCACTCCTTTCCATAAACTGCTTTTAGGTTCTGATGGGTCATGTACATTCTGTAAATAAAAATAATCGATTACATCTTGCATCTCAAACTGATACCCTGTAGAATGGTGATCTTCCAAGAATTTAATAGAATCGACCAAAGCAAAATCGATTAAATCCTTAATCTTCTGTTTTCTGTTTTGGTATACATCTGTTGCTGTATCTAACCAAGCAAATTTATCTTCTTCTGATGCATCTCTTAAAGCGATTAAATCCTTTTTAAATTGATCAATCGTCACATATACCTTTGTAGAGTCTATGTTTGGATTTGCTATGACTTCTACCAAATAGGCCATGGTGGGAACTATATGAGAAATAGAAGTCAACTGAACAAATGAAGGAACATCTGACCTTCTAAAAGCAATCGTTCTTAATTTTTCTCCATCTCCAGCATACTGATCTGCATAAACCAGCATCTCCGTTCCTCCAATAACGATAAAGTCATTGGTGTCTTTTTCGAAATCAAGATCATGTAGATGAGTCGTAATGCTGAATGGTGCTATTGGATTCACTGAATCATCTGTTTTTTGCACAAAACAGTTATACAAATCACTATATAAATCGCTTGTTGTAGCTTCTATTGTTTCGTTATTATCTGTTGCATTTCCACTAAAAGGGCAACATCCGCTAGAACTCTGAGTCATAATAATTAAGTATTGATATGCACCAAATATACCTAAAACCACATTGCTCACAATGAGGGTTTCCCCTCATTATCAATAGAATCCATGATCTCTAAACCACCCTTTCCAGAACATGTTGACCCTTTAAAAGATTCATTGATAAATATATGGAGTGCGGAAGGACAAACTGGATTCGCTGGATTAACATAGCTGGATTTTACACCAACATGTTTAATCCACTTAATTCGTTTCGAAACTATTTTAGAACCTCATGTGATTAGCGCATACGAGGGCAAAAGATTAAAACAATATGCTCCTCTTAATCAATATGAGTAGTTAGACGTATAAGAATGAAAAACAAAGACACATAACCCAAAGAAGGAACAATTTCAATCCCATAGAAAATTCTACTTTCAATAACGGTTGAGCTCAACATCTGCTCTAATGCTGAGAAGTCTTAGTTC